>NZ_SOGD01000048.1:0-167395 GCF_004402345.1 Cryobacterium sp. TMT2-15-1
GTCGGCATTCACCGTTGACGCCTCGGTGAGGAGCGCCGCGAGGGCCGCCGCGAGCTTCTCCGCGGTGACCGAGGCGTCGATCTGGCCGAGCCCGGCCCGAATCGACTCGGCCGCGTCGACGGAGAGGGTGCCGGCGGTCACGGCCCGGGCGATCGGCGTCGGGCGTCGAGAGCGTCGAGAGCGCCTCGTCGACCAGCTTGTCGGCCGCCTCGGTGTCGGCCATCATCGTGCCGACCGCGACGAGCTTGTAGGCATCGCCCTTCGAGGAGCCGGTCCAGTTCTGGATGAGGGCCTCCGGCGAGAGGAACCCCTGCTGCGCGGCCAGCCCCGAGTGGCCGAGCTCCGGGCGGGACGGCGGGCGATGGTGCCGGCCATCCACGCGGCGGGGGTGTCAAGCAGGCGGCGGGCCGCTGCGATCTTCTTCTGACCGGCCAGCACGGCGGCGTCGGGCAGGGCCTCATAGTCGGCGCTCGAGGAGCCCAGCAGGGCGACGGCATCGGCCGCCTGCCAGAGGTCTTCCGCGAGCGCGGAGGTCGCGCTGGCATGCCGCCATGGTCTGGGGTCGCGGCGCAGGTTATGGACCGTGGCGGACGTTCTAACGTGCGCCTGCTTCCGCGCCGTGCGCCGGGAGAGGGGAGGTCAGACGGGAGCCTTCAGGGATCACCTGACCGGGTCTCGACGGGCTCGAGCACCTGGGGAGGGCACCTGGGGAGGGCACAAAAAAGCCCCTTCCATTCGGTAAAAACCTGATGAAAGGGACCTGGTGGTGCACCCCCCCGGACTTGAACCGGGAACCCACTGATTAAGAGTCAGTTGCTCTGCCAATTGAGCTAGAGGTGCGTGTTTCTCTACTTTCCGACCCAGGGTGACCCGAACCGACTCTAGATACTAACAGCACGATTGCCATCGGCGCCAATCGAGGTAGAAACGGGAGAGTCGCGCCAAAATTACTAGTCTTGGTCTGTGACCCAGCCCCAGAAGTACTCCCTCGACGACGACCTCCAGCTCGCGACCGAACTCGCAGATCTGGCCGACGCGATCTCGCGCGACCGGTTCACCGCGATGGACCTCGTCGTGACGACCAAACCCGACCGCACCCCGGTGACGGATGCCGACCAGGCCGTGGAGCGCGCGATCCGGACCGCCCTGGCCGAGCGGCGCCCGGCCGACGGCATCCTCGGTGAGGAATTCGGCACCGAGGGCACCAGCGTGCGGCAATGGATCATCGATCCGATCGACGGCACGGCCGGTTTCCTGCGCGGCATCCCGATCTGGGGCACCCTGATCGCTCTCGCCGTCGATGGCGATCCGGTGGTGGGGATGGCGAGCTCCCCAGCCCTCGGCAAGCGTTGGTGGGCGCGCACCGGCGGCGGCGCCTGGATGACCGACGAGCGCACGCCCGGCGCCGACCCCGTGCGCCTGGCCGTGTCCGGCGTGGCCGAGCTCGCCGACGCCTCGCTCAGCTACAACAGCATCCAGCAGTGGGACCAGACCGGGCACCTCGACGAGCTGATCACACTGTCCCGCCAGGTCTGGCGCACCCGCGCCTACGGCGACATGTGGTCGTACATGCTCCTCGCCGAGGGTCTGCTCGACATCGTCGCGGAATACGACCTGCAGCCTTACGATCTCGCGGCCCTGGCCCCGATCGTGCAGGAGGCCGGCGGCCGGTTCTCCTCCGCCGACGGCCGGCCCGGCCCCTGGCACGGCAGCGCTCTGGCCACCAACGGGCTGCTGCACGAGCCGGCACTGCGGGCCCTCGGCACCGCGACCACCACCACGGATGCCCCCGCGTCCCCGAGCGCGCCGACCCGCTAACCGATGATCCCGCCCCGCACGCACCCCGGCACCCTGACCCTGCTGATTGCGGCGGCCAGCGTCCTGACCGGCAGCCTCACGGGCTGCAGCGTGATCGGCGACATGCTGCCGACGCCGGTCCGCAGCGTGGCTGCCGTGCCGGCATCCGCTCTCGGAGAGGTCACCGCTGTGGCGGACCTTCTCGTCGGAGACTGCCTGCGTGAGGTTTCGGAGGGACTGGACGTGAACGCAACGACCGTTCCGCGGGTTTCATGCGACGAGAGCCACGAGTTCGAGGTATTCGCCCGGTTCCCGGTGCCGGGCGACGCCTTCCCCGGCGACAACGCCGTGACCGCAGGGGCGGAAACCGGCTGCGGTTCCCTGTTCGAGGACTTCGTGCTGCTCGAGTACCGGGCATCGAGTCTGGATTTCGCCTACCTCACCCCCACGGCGCAGAGCTGGGCCGTCGCCGACGTCCTGGCCAGCCCGAACGATCCGGGCAGCCGCGCTGTGTCGTGCCTGATCACCGACCCGGCCGGCGCCG
The DNA here is from genome assembly GCF_004402345.1 of Cryobacterium sp. TMT2-15-1. NCBI lineage: Bacteria > Bacillati > Actinomycetota > Actinomycetes > Micrococcales > Microbacteriaceae > Cryobacterium > Cryobacterium sp. TMT2-15-1. The sequence continues at coordinate 2,342 of NZ_SOGD01000048.1, forward strand.
TGACCGGCACTCTGGCCGGCGCATCGCGCTGACCCGCGGCCATACTGTTGACCCATGAGGATCAATGCCTTCTCGGATGTCTCCCTGCGAGCGCTCATGTTCCTGGCGACGCTCCCCGACGGCGAGCTTCAGACCTCGCGGGTCATCGCCGAGGCGGTGGCCACCCCGTACAGCCATGTCAGCAAGGCCGTCATGCGACTCCGCGAGCTGGGACTCGTGGAGTCACTGCGCGGCCGTACCGGCGGAGTGCGGATCAGCCCGGTCGGGCGCACGGCCACTGTGGGCTGGCTGCTGCGTCAACTCGACGCCCGCGACGATGTCGCCGACTGCGAGACGCCCCACGGTGACTGTCCGCTCAGTGGCGGCTGTGGACTCCGCGGTGGGCTCCGACGAGCACGGGAGGCGTTCTACGCCGAACTCGACGACCTTGTGATCGCGGCGCTCCCCCATATCGGCTTCCCTGCTCCCGTTGTCCTCACGCTGGCACCCCCGCCACCGCGCCGCGCCGATCAGGGGTAATGGGATACACCCAATTATTAAGCATTTGAAATGATACTTTTGGGTACGTCCCTCAATTGCTTGGAGTTTGCATGCTATCCACCCAGTCACTGCCCCTCATCAAAGCGACTCTGCCCCTGGTGGGCGAGCGCATGCCCGAGATCGCGAAGAACTTCTACGGCCGGATGCTGACCGCTCACCCCGATCTCTTCGACGGCCTCTTCAGCCGCTCCAACCAGCAAAACGGCTCGCAGCAGCAGGCCCTGGCCGGAAGTATCGCCGTCTTCGCGACCTACCTGGTGCAGAACCCCGACACCACGCCGGAGGCCATGCTCTCCCGCATCGCCCACAAGCACATCTCCCTCGCCATTGAGCCCGAGCAGTACGACATCGTCTACAAGTACCTCTTCGAGGCCATCGCCGAAGAACTCAGCGACGTCATCACGGCCGAGATCGCCGGCGCCTGGACCGAGGTCTACTGGCTGATGGCCCACGCCCTGATCAAGATGGAGAAGGGCCTTTACGCCGGTCTCGCTAGCGACAAGCCGCTCGCCCCCTGGATCGTGGTGAAGAAGGAAGCGGCCGGCACCGATGCCGTCACATTCACCCTGGAGCCGGCCGACGACACGCCTGTGACGCCTGCCCTGCCGGGCCAGTACGTCAGCGTCACGGCCACCATGCCCGACGGCATCCGGCAGGTGCGCCAGTACTCGCTGTCGGCCGGTACGTCCACGACCCGCGTCTTCACCACCAAGCTCGATGCGGACGGCGAGGTCTCCCCCGTGCTGCACCGTGATGTGCAGGTCGGCGACACGCTCATCCTCTCCGTGCCGTGCGGCGACATCACCCTCGATCAGGGCACCGGCCCGCTGATCCTGGCCTCGGCCGGAATCGGCTGCACGCCTAGCGCATCGATCCTGCGCTCCCTGGTGGACACCGGCTCGAAGCGCGAAGTGCTCGTGCTGCACGCCGAGAGCAACCTCGAACGCTGGGCGCTGCGCGACCAGATGAGCGAAGACATCGCACTGCTAGAAGCAGCCGAGCTGGAACTCTGGCTCGAGATCCCGAGCGAGGGCCACCACGAGGGCTTCATGTCCCTGGAGAACGTGACGATCCCGACGGATGCCTCGGTTTACCTGTGCGGTCCGCTCCCCTTCATGCGCAGCCTGCGCTCACAGGCACTGGAGTCCGGTGTGCCGGCCGACCGCATCCACTACGAGATCTTCGGCCCTGACCTCTGGCTTGCCGGCGTCTGATTCGCGCAGAATCTCAGCGCAGCCTCAGTGCTCGTCGCCCCATTCGGTGCCCTCTAGGTCGCCGCGCAATGTGCCGGTGACCTCGTCGACCGCCTCGCCCACGGTGCCCGCGAACCGCTCCGGTGGGAACCGTCGACTGAGACCGTAGTCGCGCAGGTGGTCCTTCACCGGACCCTTCATCTCGGCGAAGATCAGCGTGATCCCGCGTGAGGCGAGGAAATCGTCGAGTTCCAGAAGTTCTTCCACGGCGGTCGTGTCGATGTTTGTGATCGGCTCGGCCGCCAGGATGACCGTGCGCACATCACTCCCGGCCTCGGTGACGACGCGACGCACGAAGTCGTCGAAAATGCCGCCGTTGGCGAAGAACAGCGGCGCGTCGAAGCGCACGATGACGATGCCGGGCATCCGCTCGCCCTCCGGATGACGGGACAGGTCGTGGTACCCGCGCAGCCCACGGATGAGCCCGAGCTCAGCCCGGTAGGGTCGCCAGGCGTGGCTCACGAATGCGCCAAGCGACAGCACGATCGCCACGCCGATGCCCTCGATCACGCCCACGACCACAACACCGAGGAACGACGCGATGGACAGCCCGGCATCCACTTTGTTCATCCGCACGAGGGCGAGGAACCCCTTCACGTCGATCAGACCGGCGGCGGCGACGATCACGACGGCAGCGATGGTCGCCGAGGGCAGATAGTCGGTGAGTCCGGGCGCCAGCAGCATGAACACCACGATGAGTGCGGCGCCGACCACGCCCGTGAGCTGGGTTTGTGCGCCCGCGCCCTCGGCAACGGGGGTGCGCGAGGACGACGCCGAAATGGGGAAGCCGCCGAGCAGACCACCCGCGATGTTCGAGGCGCCGATCGCCGCCATCTCCTGACTCCCGTCGACACTCTCGCCTCGGCGCGCGGCGAACGTGCGCGACAGCACGGCCGTATCGGCGAAGGCGATCAGGGCGACGCCGAGGGCGGGAAGGGCGAGCGCGGCGACATCCGCCCAGACCAGACCGCCGAGCGCCGGAGCGGGCAGGCCCTGCGGCATCGCCCCGACGACGGGTATGGTGCCGTGTAGCCCGAGTACGGCAGTCAGCAGTGTCGCCAGTACGACGGCCACGAGCACGCCGGGGATCCGAGATCTGCCCCAGGACAGACCCACGATGGTGAGCAGCGACCCGAGTCCGAAGAGCAACGCGGTGAGGTGGACTTCGCCCCCGGCAACACCCGCCCCGATTGCGATCACGTCGGCAATCGGCGGACCCGACTCGATCGAAAGCCCCAGCAGCGCCGGCAGTTGGGAGATGATCACCAGGAGGCCGAGGGCATTCAGGTAGCCGACCCGGATGGGCTTGGAGAGCAGGTCGGTCACGAATCCGAGGCGGATCAGTCCGCCCAGCAGGAGGATCAGGCCGACCATGATCGCGAGTAGTCCCGCCAGGGCCACCGCTCGGTCGTCGTCGCCGAGGGCAAGCGGCAGGATCACGGCCGCGATGATCGGCGCCAGGGCCGAGTCGGGGCCGAGCACCAGCACGCTAGAGGGGCCGAACAAGGCATATGCCGCCAACGGTATGATCGTGGCGTACAGGCCGGTCTCTGGCGGCAGGCCGGCCACCTCGGCGTAGCCGATGCCCACCGGAATCAGCAGGGCGGTGAGCACAAGCCCCGCCCTCAGGTCGGGGAGCAGCCAGGCGCGCCGGTAGTTGAGCGCGGTATCGACACCCGGCACCCACTTCTTCACCCACGCAGCCGCCATTGAGTTCCTCCCGGCCCATCTTCCCCCATAATCACGACGCAAAAAGGCCCGAACCCCATGAGGGGTCGGGCCTTTCGGCTTAACGACGTGTGACAGCAACCGGTGGTGGAGATGGGGGGAATTGAACCCCCGTCCACTGCTGTGGTCATATGCCTTCTACGGGTGTATCCAGTGAAATCGTTCTACTCGGCTCCGGAATTTGCCGCTGGCATCTAATCCGACGAGCCCAGCCCTCGTTTAAGTCCCCCTACACCCCGCGGCTCAGAGTAGGAGCAATCTCTCTAAATGACGTCAGGGTCCGGGTAGAGAGCATTCCCGGCCTGGCGGACTTCTTAGTGCGCTCGCTTAGGCAGCGAGGGCGAAGTCAGTGCGGTTTGATTTGGCACTTATTGTTTTGCAGAGATCGTTTACGAGATAACCCTGCATCCTCGACCCGCTTCTCATAATTGCGCAGGCAATGTCGAAACCGATCATCCCCCTGTGCACTCATTGCCACCATGGCGGCATTCGAGTGGGTCACCATCACACGCTGTTGAGTTTTCAATCTGCTGAGTGTCAATCCGCACGGCCCGAATGGATCGTGCAGCCACTTAGCTTACAATACGACGAGGTGGAAGGCTAGTCGCCGAGGTTCTTTCGGGCGGAGATAGCCCGGTCGGACTCGCGCTTGTCCTGGCGCTCGCGCAGTGTCTGGCGCTTGTCGTACTCTTTCTTGCCCTTGGCGACCGCGATCTCGACCTTGGCGTTGCCGTTCTTGAAGTAGAGCCGCAGCGGGACGAGCGTGTAGCCGCCCTCCTTGGTTTTGTGGCTGATCTTGATTATCTCCTGCTTGTGCATCAGGAGTTTGCGCTTGCGCCGCGGCGGGTGGTTGGTCCATGTGCCGGCGACGTACTCCTGGATGTGCACGGCGTCCAGCCAGATCTCGCCATTCTCGATGAAGGCGTAGCCGTCGACGAGCGAGGCCCGACCGGCCCTGAGAGACTTGACCTCCGTGCCGCTGAGCACCATTCCGGCCTCGTAGGTCTCCTCAATGAGGTAATCGTGGCGTGCCTTGCGATTGGTCGAGACGACCTTCTCGCCTATTTCCCTGGGCACGGCATACTCCTCGAATCGGTGGGTGTGTTCGGACGCGATGCCGACCAGCCCACTAGTCTAGCGCTCTGGGGGCGGGTCGCGCGGAGTAGGTCAGACCTTCAGATAGCGCGTGATGGCGAATTGCGCGGAGAAGGCCGCCAGCACCGCGCCGACCACCAACAGGATCGGCACCACCACGAGGGCGTCTTGCATGCCGACGAGGGAGAAGTTGGTCAGACGTTCGCCCAGATAGCCCTGCACGAACCAGTACACGAGACCGAGTACGGCACCTCCCGCCAGCAGCGATCCCAGCAGAGCCGCGAACACACCCTCCAGGATGAAGGGCGTTTGAATGAACCGGTTGGATGCCCCGACCAGCCTCATGATGCCCAGCTCGCGCCGCCTGGAGAACGCGGAGAGACGGATGGTGGTGGCGATCAGCAGGGCCGCCGCCACAAGCATCAGCGCGGCGATGCCGATCGCGGTGTAACTGGCGACGTTCAGCACGGAGAAGATCTGGTCCAGGTACTTTCGTTGGTCCGCGACGTTCTCAACACCGGCGACGCCGGACAGCGCCTCTACGAGCACATCCGATTGCGAGGGATCGCCGAGGTTGACCCAGAAGGTTTCGTTCAGCTGGTCAGCGGTGACGTAGTCGACCACCGGATTGTCGGCGAACTGCTTCCTGAAGTTCTCGAAGGCCTGGTCGTGAGTCTCGAAGTAGTACTTGTCGATGAACGGTGACAGGGTAGGCGATTCGAGCTGCGCCTTGACCGTGTCGATCTGTTCGGGCGTGGCCTCCCCGGCCGTGCACGTCTCACCCGACGAAATGGCGGTGCACATATAGATGCCCACCTGGGCGCGGTCGTACCAGAAGTTCTTCATCTGGCCGATCTGCATCTGCATCAGGATCGCGGCACCGACGAAGGTCAGCGAGATGAAGGTCACGAGCACCACGGAAACGACCATGGAGGCGTTGCGGCGCAGGCCGTTGGCTGCTTCGGAGAGCACGAGTCCGAGTCTCATCGGGTGGGCCCTACATTCTGTTCGCCGGTCTGGTCCGGTTTTTCGCCCGGCGCGCGCAGCCCGAGCTTCTCGGCCAGAGTCAACTGCTCCGGCACGTCGTGCTGGGTGATCGGAAGAACCGGCCGGGTCATGGCCCGGCTCAGGTCGGTCATCGCAGCGTCGGCGCCTGCTTCTGCGTCTGCTTCTGCGTCCGTTTCTGTTTCTGTTTCTGTTTCAACTTCTGCTTCTGCTTCTGCTTCCACTTCTGCGTCCTTGGACGATCCGTCGTCGAGGGGCGCCGGATCGGCCGGACCCTTCGCGACTGAGAACGGGGCCGCGGCAGGCTCGGCGACCGGCGCCGGCACGGGAACCGGTGGAAAGGTGAGGGGAGGGTGCGACGCAGGCACAACCTCGTCAGTGGGCACGGCGGCGGCGGGCGCGAACATGGATGACGGTGCCGCAGCCGCAGGTGCCACACCCGACGAGCCGCTGGGAACCTCTCGGGCGGAACGGCGCCCGGTGCCGGCGGTGGTGGTGGGGATGGCTGCGGTGGCGTAGCCACCCTGGCGCTCGTCGCGCACGATGCGTCCGCCGACGAGTTCGATCACGCGGCGCTGCATCTGGTCGACGATGCCGGCCTCATGGGTGGCCATGATCACGGTCGTGCCGGCGGCGTTGATACGTTCGAGCAGGGCCATGATGCCGGCGCTGGTGGTGGGGTCGAGGTTTCCGGTGGGCTCGTCGGCCAGCAGGATCTGCGGCTTGTTCACGATGGCGCGCGCGATGGCAACACGCTGCTGCTCACCACCAGAGAGTTCGTGGGGCAGGCGCAGCGCCTTTTCGGCCAGTCCGACCATCTCGAGGGTGTCGGGCACGGCTTCCTGGATGAAGCCGCGCGACTTGCCGATCACCTGCAGACTGAACGCCACGTTGTCGAAAACGCTCTTGTTCGGCAGCAGGCGGAAGTCCTGGAAGACGACGCCCATGTTGCGGCGGAAATAGGGCACCTTGCGGTTGGAGATCGACCGCAGGTCCTGTCCGAGCACGTGAATGCTGCCGCTGGTGGGCCGGTCTTCCTTCAGCACAAGGCGGAGGCAGGTCGATTTCCCCGAGCCGGAAGCACCGACGAGAAAGACGAACTCTCCGCGCAACACCTCGACGCTGATGGCGTCTAGTGCCGGTCGGTTCGTTCCCGGATACTTCTTGGTGATGGTGTCAAAACGAATCATGGCCCCTTGAGCCTAGGCAGGCATCCTGATAATTCCTACTCCGACATACCTAACCGGTGACAGACCCGCAGATCGAGGCTCTAACCCTCCGGCGCCTGCTTGCGCCAACGGATGCCTGCGGCGATGAAACCGTCAAGGTCGCCGTCGAACACCTGGCTGGGATTGTTGACCTCGTAGTTGGTGCGCAGGTCCTTGACCATTTGATACGGCGCGAGCACGTAGCTGCGCATCTGGTCGCCCCAGCTGGCCGTGATCACCCCGGCCAGCTCCTTCTTGGTGGCGGCTTCCTGCTCGCGCTGCAGCACCAGCAGCCGGGACTGAAGCACGCGCATGGCGGCGGCCCGGTTCTGGATCTGGCTCTTCTCGTTCTGGCAGCTCACCACCGTGCCCGTGGGCAGGTGGGTGATGCGCACGGCGGAGTCGGTGGTGTTCACGGACTGGCCGCCGGGGCCGCTGGAGCGGAAGACGTCGACCCGGATGTCGTTCTCGGGCACCTCGATCGACTCGGTCTGCTCGATCAGCGGCACCACCTCCACAGCGGCGAAGGAGGTCTGGCGTTTACCGGCGGAGTTGAACGGGCTCATCCGTACGAGACGGTGCGTGCCGGCTTCGACGCTCAGCGTGCCGAAGGCGTAGGGCGCATCCACCTGGATGGTTGCGCTCTTGATGCCGGCCTCCTCGGCGTAGCCCACGTCGAGCACCTGCACGGGGTAGTTGTGCTGCTCGGCCCAGCGCAGGTACATACGCAGCAGCATCTCGGCGAAGTCGGCCGCGTCGACGCCGCCGGCGCCGGAACGGATGGTGATGACCGCCGGACGCACGTCGAATTCGCCGTTGAGCAGCGTGTGCACCTCGAGATCGCCGAGCACCTTCGTGATGCTCGCGAGTTCCGCGGTGGCCTCGTCAGCCGATTCCTGGTCACCCTCGGCGTTGGCGAGTTCCACCAGCACCTCAAGGTCGTCGAGGCGCGACTCGATGCTCACAATGCGGGCCAGCTCCGACTGGCGATGGCTCAGCTGGCTGGTCACCTTCTGCGCTCGCACGGAATCGTCCCACAGGTCGGGCGCACCGGCCTGTTCATTCAGGTCGGCGATATCGGTGCGGAGTCGATCGATATCGATCACCGACCGGATGTCGTCGAACGTGGCCCGCAGTGCGGCGATCTGCTCCGAGAATTCCAGCTCAATCATGTCGGACCCCAGCCTACCGGGCCACCCGGTCACGGCATCCGCTCGTGGAGTCCGCTTTCAGCGCCGGATACGGCTGGTCCGAACCCTGGAAAGGTCCATGCTGACCATTCCGTGTGGCCGCGGTTCGTCCACGGCGGAATGCCCTGCCCGGCGTCAACCAATTCGACGGAGATTCTCGTGTGAAAGCGCTCTTTCGGCCCGCTCAGGGCTGATCTAGGCAGAATCTCCGTCGAATTCGTTCGGGTCGAAGCTGCCGCAAGGGCGCGGACTCGAAACACCAACACCCGCCCGGGGATAACATCGAGAGGCCATGAGTAACGCCGATCGCCCCTTCCAGATGCGTTCCGTCGCACTCGCCGCGTTCCTGCCGACCCTCCTGTTCTCCATCGGCGAGGGCGCGATCATCCCGCTGATCCCGATAGTGGCCAAGGACCTGGGTGCCACACTCGCGATCGCCGGGTTCATCGCCGCCATGATCATGGTGGGTGAACTGGCCGGGGACATCCCGAGCGGCTGGGTGGTCTCCCTTATCGGGGAGCGCAACGCCATGATCTGGGCATCCTTGCTCGCGATCATCGCCGTGCTGATCTGCATCGTCGCTCCCAACCCGCTCGTGCTGGGCATCGGCATTTTCTTGATCGGCCTGGCCACCGCGGTGTTCGCCCTGGCTCGCCACGCGTTCATGACCAGCTACGTGCCTCTGGCCTACCGGGCCCGGGCGCTGTCGACTCTCGGCGGCATCTTCCGCGCCGGCTGGTTCATCGGCCCGTTCATCGCCGCCGCCCTGCTCAGCCTCACCGACAGCACCGAGTCGGTGTTCTGGGTGTTCGTGGTCTGTTGCCTCGGCGCGGCCGCGATGCTGCTCCTGCTGCCCGATCCCGAGAGCACCTTCGGTGGCCCGCAACTGGTGAAGGCGCCCGACGGATCTGTCGTGCCGGCCGGGCGGGAGCTCGCGGCCGAGGAATCCCAGGGGCTGTTCCGCACCATCTGGAGCTACCGAGCGGTGCTCCTGCGCCTTGGCACGGGCGCGGGCCTGATCGGGGCGATGCGCGCCTCCCGCACGGTGCTGCTCCCGCTCTGGGCGGTCAGCATCGGCATCAGCGTCCCCGACATCGCCCTGATCATCGGCATCGCCGGCGCGGTCGACTTCGCTCTCTTCTACGCCAGCGGCCAGATCATGGACCGCTTCGGTCGCCTGTGGACCGCCATCCCGTCGATGATCGGTCTGGGTACCGGGCACCTCATCCTCGCGTTCACGCACGACCTGCCCACCAACGTGGAGTGGTTCATCGCCGTGGCCATGATCCTGTCGCTCGCCAACGGCATCGGCAGCGGTCTGCTGATGACCCTCGGCGCCGACCTGGCGCCGAAGAACACCAGTCCGGCGCCGTTCCTGGGCGCGTGGCGTTTCACCGCCGACCTGGGCGGCGCGGTCGCCCCCCTTGCCGTGGCCGGCCTGACCGCGGTCGCCACCATCTCGATCGCCAGCGGGGTGATGGGAGTGTTCGGACTGTTCGGCGCCGTGATTCTGGGCCGTTACATCCCCCGCTACGCGCCTCGCCGGCCGCGCATGCGTCCCTGACGCTACCTCGGCCCCACCGCGCTGAACCCGGGGAATAGGAGTCCGACCGTGGGCGTTTAGTGGTCGTATGCCCCTCATCGGAGAATACGAGCCCGGCACCCAGCAGTGGGTGCGCGACCAGGTCGACCTGTACGAAAGCTCCGGAGGCACGGAGGGCACCACCCTGCGCGGGATGCCCGTCATCGTGCTCACCACCCTCGGGGCCAAGTCGGGCAAGCTGCGCAAGACCCCGCTGATGCGCGTGGAACACGACGGTGCCTACGCCGCCATCGCCTCCCTCGGCGGCAGCCCGAAGAACCCCGTCTGGTACGGCAATGTGGTGGCCCACCCGCTTGTGGAACTGCAGGATGGCCCCAGCCGTCAGGACCTGCTGGCCCGCGAGGTCACCGGCACCGAACGCGCTGCGTGGTGGGAGCGGGCCGTGGCCGCGTTCCCCGACTACGCCGACTACGAAAAAAAGACCGACCGGGTCATCCCGGTGTTCGTGCTGGAGGCCGTGCCTGCCGCCACCCCTGCCTCCTAGCGGTGGCACGCGCGAAAACCCGCGGCCCGCAGCTCGACCGCATCGTACTCACCGGTCTGACGGATGCCGACGGCAGCGACCTCCGCGCCGGTGATAGCCGGGAAGCCGAGCGTTTCGTCGGCTGCGACCTGTCAAGCCGGGACCTGACCGGCATCGGCTTCCAGGAGTGCGAGCTGCGGGGAGTGTCTCTCAGCGATACCCAGCTGCGCGGGGCATCCGTCGCCGACTGCGTGGCCGGCGAGCTGCACGCGTCGGTCTTCTCGGCGCCGCGCTCGAGCTGGCGGGACGTTTCGATCGAGCACTCCCGGCTTGGGTCGGTCGAGCTCTACGAGGCCACCTTGCGTTCGGTGCACATCGACGGATCCAAGCTCGATTTCGTGAACCTGCGCGGCGCCACGCTCACCGATGTGCTGCTCTCCAATTGCATCATCGAAGAGCTCGACCTGGGCGGCGCCACCGTGCACCGCATGGAGCTGCGCTCCTGCCGCATCGGCACCCTCGACGTGACCCGTTCCACCCTCAAGGACGCCGACCTGCGCTCCAGTGATTTCAGCGCCATCCACGGCCTCGAGGGTCTGCGCGGCGCCACCATCGACGACGCCCAGCTCAGCCTGCTCGCGCCCGTTCTCGCCGCACACCTCGGCATCATCGTCACCTAGCCGAGTCAGTCCCCTAACCCTGGGCGCTGCGCAGATAGCCCGTCCCTAACGAATTCGACGGAGATTTTGCCGAAATCAGCCTCAGACCCACTGAAAACAGGCCTTTGAGACAATATCTCCGTCGAATTGGTTCAACGCCGGGCAGCCGGCGACGGATACCCGCACGCGCCCGATCGGAGAATCGCGCCCGATCAGGGCGTCGCGCCCGCGATGATCTCGAGTTCGGATTTCGGCGTTTCACGCTGGCTGGCGATGGCCGCGCCGGCCGCCACGCACACCACAAGGATGGCGATCTGCTGCTGCACCAGGAAGGTCTCCCCCAGCACCAGCGCGCCGAACAGCGCCGCGATCACGGGGCCGAAGCTGGTGATGATCGCGTAGAGGCGCGGGGTGATGCGGCGCAGGATGAAGGTGTCCAGCGTGTACGGGAACGCCGACGAGAGCACGCCGATGGCGAGCAGCAGCCCGATCACGCCCCAATTGAGGCTCGACCAGTCGACCGTGAGCAGCGCGAACGGCACCAGCAAGGTCAGGCTCACGACGCTGGCCACGGAAATGCCCTCAAGTCCGGGGAAGGTCACGGCCACCTTGCGGGTCAGCAGAATGTAGGCCGCCCATGACGCCGCCGCGGTCAGGGCGAAGAGGATGCCGACCAGATTGAGTGCCCCGTCAGACCAGGTGAGCAGGAACACCCCGCCCGCCGCAGCGGTGGCATAGACGAAGTCGAGCAGGCGTCGCGACGAGGCCAGCGCGAGTGCGAACGGGCCGAGGAACTCGATTGTGGCGGCGATGCCGAGTCCGAGCAGGTCGACGGCCTCGTAGAAGGTGAGGTTCATCACCGCGAGGACGACGCCGAGCGCCAGCGCGGGCCACAGCCGCCGCCAGGTCAGGCCGGCGAGCTTGGGCCGGTAGAACGGCAGCACCGTGGCGGCCATCACCAGCTGGCGCACTGCGACGACGACGGGTGAGCCGACGAGCGGAATGGCCAGACCGGCGAGGGACGACCCGAAGTTGATGCTCACCTCGGTCACGACCTGGGCGCCGGCACCGGTCAGGCGGTCGCGCTCGGCCGTCACGATGCTCCTCCCCTGCGCCGGGGCAGGCGCGTTTTGCTAACGCTAGCGGAACACCGAGCGCGCCACCGCCGTGACCTCCAGCGGCACCCCGGCCGGCAGCAGCACGGCCAGCACCGGCGGACGCCAATAGGCACTCAGTGAAACCGTGGCGCTTTGCCCGTCGACGGATGCCGCACCGCTCACCCTCAGCCCCTCCATTCGGCCATTCGGGGTGGCTGCGAGAAACTCTTCCGCGGCCGTCCGCACTTCAGCAGACGACAGAGAGGGTCGCAGCTCCGCGCCCGAGCCGTCGACCGTGACGGCCATCGCGCCCAAGTCGAACGCTTCGGCCCCGGCGAGCGCAGCGCCGTCCGCGAGGGTCAGCAGGCGTTTGCGCTCCAGGTACAGAGAGGTTGCGGCCACGACGACGAGGATCAGCAGCAGGGCGAGGAAGCCGTAGAAGATCGTGAGGATGAGCGTCGATCCCTTCTCGCCTCCGGGCCGGATCGGCAGCCGGCGCCGCCACCCCACTGCCCGGGATCCCGATGGCGTTCCGGCGAGAGCGGCCACGCAGGCGACCGCCGAGCCTCCGCCGCCGCTCATCCGGCCCGCCAGAAGCGGGACACCGTCTGCGTGGCCTGGGCCTCCAGGGGAACACTGGCCGATTCGCGCAGTGAGAGGAGGTCCGGCAGCAGCGGCAAGGCCACCCGGATGCGCACGGTGACCGTGACCGTGCTCTGCCGGGTCAGGCATCCGTTCACACCGGCCTCGCAGGCCACGTTGACCTCGGCACCCGCGGGGTCGATGCCGTAGTCCGTGAGCCCGAACTGCACGGCCCGCTCGGCACGGGCGCTCGCCGCGGCCTCATCGGGCGCCTGGACGTAGACGCGTGCTGCCTGGCGGGCTGCTCCCTCCACGGCGAGGGCGCCGGCCTGCAGCGCCGCCATCGCCAGCACCAGGTAGACCAGCGGCACCAGCAGGATCAGGCCGGCCGTGATGAACTCCAGCGAGGCCGAACCCTGCTCTCCGTTCGCCGACCACACACGCCAACGGCTGGCTCGGACCCCACTACCGCAGGGTCTCGACCGCCGCATGTCCGACCACCTCCAGCCCGCGATCGACGCCGAACAGGGCCAGCAGCGGCAGCGGCGCCACGACACGCACCTGCACGCTCGGGAACCCGCCGTAGTCGCCATAGCTGGCCTCCACATCGGTCGCATACGCGGGCCCGATCGATGTCGTGATCAGCTCGCGGGTGCGTGCCGCACCTTCACCCAGCCCGCTGTCGGCGAGCGCGGCGTACCGGGCTCCCTCGGCGGCGGCGTCAAGCACGGTGTTGCGCACGAGCAGGGTCAGCCCCAGCTGCATGACACCGAGCGTCAGCGCGGTCAGCAGTGCCCCGACCATCACGAATTCGGCGGCCGCCGAACCCTCCTCACCACCGAGCGATCGGGTTCGGTTCCCCCGCGTGCGCGTCACGGCCGGTCACATTCCGCTGACCCTGTCGATCGCCTGTTGGAACACGCCGCTCAACGCCGGACCGGCCAGACCCCAGATGATCATGACCAGCCCGGCCGTCATCAGGGTGATGAGCACCCATCCCGGAACGTCGCCTCGTTCGTCCCCGCCGGCGTCGCTCCACCGGTCGCGCACACGTCGCTGCAGTGTCTTCATGATTGACTCACTTTCTCTCGTGGGGACAGTGGTTCTCTCGTGCGGCAGTGGCTCAGTGGTTCAGTGGCTCAGTGGTTCAGTGGCTCAGTGGCTCAGTGGTTCAGAACCCGCTCTGCAGGATGAACAGGCCGGGGAAGATCGCGAACAGGATCGTCATGGGCAGAATCAGGAAAACCAGCGGCACGAGCATGGCAACCTCTTTCTTTCCGGCCACCTCGATCAGACCGCGTTTGGCCTCTTCCCGGGCATCCTGCGCCTGGGCGCGCAACACCTCCGCGAGCGGGGTTCCCCGGTCGAGGGCACCCGTGACCTGATCGACCAGCCGGGTCACCGCAGGCAGCGCGATCCGGCGTGACAACGCGTGCAGGGCGCTGGCGAGCGGAACCCCGGTGCGCACATCCGCCACCACCCCCGCCAGCTCCCGCGACAATTCGCCCGTGCTCGTGCGCGAGACCCGGGCGAGCGCATCCAGGATGCCCTCCCCCGCCGACAGCGACAGCGTCATGAACTCGAGGACGGTCGGAAACTCGCTCTGCATGCGCGCGAGGCGGGCGGTGGCGGCGCGGCCGAGCATCCAATCGCGGGCCAGCGCGCCGCCCGCCGCGGCGACCACCGGCAGAACGACCTGCACCAGCACCGGCATCGACCGAAACGCCGGTAGGGCAACCACCGCACCTGCCCCGACGAAGAGTCCAGCGAGCGCCCACACCACCTGCTCCGATCGGAACTCGTCGGCGCCGCGGACCGACCCCGACTGACGGAGCCGTCGGGCGATCGTCTCCGAGCCGCCGAGAACGGCGCCGAACGCTCGTTTGAGGGCACCGAACACGGGCGCGAACAGGGTGCCGAGCACCGGCAACGGATGCACCGTCGTACGCCCCACGAATAGCCGCGCCTCCGCCGACACGTCGAGGATGTACGGCGCCAGCCTCTGCGCGAGGCGCGGCCGACTCAGCCGAGGCACCAAGCTGGCGAGCGACCAGAGCCCCACACCCAACGCGGTGCCACAGAACAGCGCCCAGGCCTGCGCGGCGCTCATTTGAACCACCGGCGTTCCTCGGGCAGCCGTCCCAGCGCCACCATCAGGCGGTAGGCAACCACGGAGACGCCGAGGCCGCCGACGATCACGACGACACCGGCGGAGGTGTTGTAGGCAACCGCAGCCTCCGGCCGGGAGGCAAGGAGCAGCAGCACGATCCAGGGCGCGGCCACGCCCAGCCGCGCCGCGTTGACGATCCAGGACTGGCGCGCCTCGACCTCCGAGCGAATGGCGGCATCCTGCCGGAGCCAGGCCGCGAGGCTGCGCAGCACGACCGTGAGGTCGCTGCCGCCTACCTCCCGGGCCATGCGCAGCGTCTCCAGGATGCGGTCGGCCACCGGGTCGGCCACGGAGATCTTGAGCCCGTCGACGGCGGAACCGAAGTTGCCGGTCGCCTGGTACTCCCGGGCGAACTCGGCGAAGGCGGGCCGCGTCGACACCGGGCCGGCCCCTGCCAGGCTGCCGACGCTGTCCGGCAGTGCCAGGCCTGACCGGACCGCTGACACCAGGTGGTCAACGACGTCGGGCCAGACGGCGCGGTTCGCCCGCCGCCGGGCGCGCACCCGCCAGACGACCATCAGCGTCGGCAGCGACAGCCCGGCGAGCGCGGTGACGATCGACAGGGCAGCGATGCCCAGGAGAGCCTGGCTCAGTGCCGACACCGCCAGCCCCAGCACCACAGAGAGGGCGACGAAGGCCGGCAGCGGCAGGCTGCCGAGTCCGGCCTGGGAGAGGTTCGCCCGCAGCCGTCCCTGCGTGCGGGACCGGGCCTTGCCCCTGGTTCGCGGCCAGAGGAACGGCGTGGCGACCAGGAGCAGCCCGGTGCCGAGCAGAGCCCCGAGTGCGAGCGTCATACGGCCCCGGCCCGCAGCACGATGGCCGGGTCGAGTCCGGCCGCGTGGAACTTGGCCAGCTTTGTCGGATACCCCCCGGTCGGCTCGAGGGCGCCCCGCTGGGCCAGGAAGATCGGGCTGGCCTCGATCATCGCCCCTGACAGTTGGCCGCTCGGCGCAAGGATCTCCGTCACCCGGCGCCGTCCGTGCCGGTCGATCTCGCAGTGCACGACGATGTCGATGCAGCCGGCCACGGTCGGCAGCACGAACGAGGAGTCGATGTTGCGGCCCGCCAGAAGCGGCAGCGTGGACAGTTTGCCGAGGGCATCCCGGGCACTGTTGGCGTGGATCGAACACATGCCCGGTAGCCCGCTGTTCAGGGCGATGAGCAGGTCGAGGCTCTCGGCTTCGCGCACCTCGCCGACGATCAGCCGATCGGGGCGCATCCGCAGCGACTCCTTGATCAAGCGGCGCAGGGTGATCTCCCCGGTTCCCTCGAGGCTCGGCTGGCGGCACTGCATCGCTACGACGTCGCGCGCGGCCAGGTCGAGTTCGAACGTCTCCTCCACCGTCACGATGCGCTCGTTCTTGCGCGTGGCCGAGAGCAGTGCGTTGAGCATGGTGGTCTTGCCGGTCTGGGTGGCACCGGAGACGAGGATGTTCTGCCCGGCCAGCACGCACATGCGCAGAAACTCGGACGACTGCTGCGTGAGCGACCCGAGCCCGACCAGCTGGTTCAGGTCGCGAATGCGCCGGGTGAACTTGCGAATATTGACCGCCCAGTGCTGGCGCGTGATATCCGGGATGACCACGTGTAACCGCGACCCGTCGGGCAGAGAGGCATCGACGAACGGGGAGGAGAGGTCGACGCGGCGGCCGGAGGCCTGCAGCATCCGCTCGACCAGGTCGCGTACCTCCCGCGCGGTGAGCACCATGGTGGTCAGCTCGGGCACCCCATCGCGGGCCACGAACACCCGGCTGGGCGCGTTGATCCAGATTTCCTCGATGCCGGGATCATCGAGGAACGGTTGCAGCGACCCGAACCCGGTCAGTGAGGCCACGACCTCGCGCGCCGCCTGGCGCTCGTCGGCGATCAGCGGCAGGGAGTTGCCGAGCGCCCGCTCGGCGTAGCGCTGCACCTCGTCGCGCACGTACTGTTCGGCGAGCCCGGAGTTCGACGCCAGGTCAACGCCATCGCGACGCACGCGAGTGCGAACCTGCTCGGTGATGATGCGCACGGCTTCGCTCATTCCTGCATGATCGCCCATCCCGCGCCGACCACGCCCGACTTATCCACAGCCACGAGCCCGGAGACGTGCCGATCTGGCCGACCCTGGCGGCGATGAGGCAGCGCGGTGACCCGGTGTCCGGTCCACGGAGGTGGCCAACGCTCACGGGCAGGGCACTCCCGCGAAGTACACTGGAAGCGCACTTCGCGGGAGTGGTGAAATTGGCAGACACGCAGGATTTAGGTTCCTGTGCTTTCGAGCGTGGGGGTTCAAGTCCCCTCTCCCGCACATGAGTCACATCTCGGCCCTGGACGGCCAATTGAACGAACTGCTGGAGAGTACCGGCGTCGTACTTTTCTATCTGCTCGTGTGGGCCTTGGTCTTCGCCGGAACGGCGGTGTTCCTCGGGATCTTCATCCCGTTCATCACCGGCGACTCCCTGCTTTTCGGCTCCGGCCTGGTGGCTGCATCCACGCCGAGCCTGAGCATCGCCGTTCTGGCCGTCGGAACCGGCATCGCCGCGTTCCTGGGTGACCAGGTCGGTTTCCTACTCGGTCGCCACTTCGGCCGCTCCTACCTGGACCGCCACGGCGGCCGCCACACCCGCACGGCCATCGCCAAGACGGAGACCTTCTACCACAAGTACGGCTGGTGGTCAGTGGTCGTCGCCCGGTTCATGCCATGGGGCCGCGTCTTCGTGCCGGTGATCGCCGGCGTCGGCCGCATGAATTACTACACGTTCCTGACCAGCAATCTGGTCGGAGCCCTGGCCTGGGGCGTGGGTCTCACCCTCACCGGCTACTACGCGGCCGCCATCCCCGGCGTGACGAGCGCCGCCTATGTCATCGCCGGGGTCTTCATCACGGCCTCAATCGTCTTCGGCATGCGCACCCTGCTGATGGATCGCGCCCAGAACCGGCTCGATGCCCGCAGTGCGCTCGACGACCCGACAGTGGTCCAGGCCCCGTGACCCCCTGCGAGCCCACGGCGCACTGTCGGCAAACCGCGTTAGCCTGTAACAGAGCACACAGTGATCCCGCCGCCCGGCCGATCTGACCGACGCCCACAGGAGTTTCTTAGTGATTCATACGGCCCTGCTTCCCACGGCAGTTATCCCCTGGCTCGACCCGGAAGTCCTGATCAACGGGTTCGGGCCCTGGGCCCTCCTGGGCGTCTGCGCGATCGTCTTCGCCGAGACCGGCCTGCTGGTGGGGTTTCTGCTTCCCGGCGACACCCTGCTGGTCATCACCGGCCTGCTGACCTTTGCCGGGGTCATCCAGATCGACATCTGGTGGGTGGCCCTGGCCATCGGATTCTCGGCCTTTTTCGGCGGAGAAGTCGGCTACCTGATCGGGCACAAGTTCGGGCCCAGGGTCTTCGAGCGCAAAGAATCCGGTTTGTTCAGCATTAAGAACGTCGAGCGCACGAACGCGTTCTTCGTTCGCTTCGGCGGCGTGGCCGTCATCGTGGCCCGCTTCGTGCCGATCGTGCGCACCTTCGCTCCGGTCGCGGCCGGCGTCGGCCACATGGACTACCGCAAGTACTCGCTGTACAACCTGATCGGCGCCCTCCTCTGGGGCACCGGCCTCACCTACTTCGGTTTCTTCCTCGGCTACATCCCACCAGTCGCAGATTTCGTTCAGAACTACATCGACATCATCCTGCTGGCCGCGGTCTTCATCACGCTCATCCCCACCGTCTTCCACTACCTACAGTCCGCGTCCAGAGCCCGCCGTGACGCGCGCGCCGGACGGACCATCCAGACCGGAAGCCTCGTCCTCGACGCCGACGCCTTCGAGGATCCCCACCAGCACACGCATGACGAGCACAAACACGACGAGCACAAACACGACCTCTGAGCTCTGAGCTCTGCACAGTCCGGGCTGCCCCCGGCGGGTCACGCTACCGGTGCGGGTTCTCCTCGTGCGCCGCGTGCTCGGCCGGCTCGAGCTGGAACGTCGAGTGGTCCACATCGAAATGGTCGGCCAGACACGCGGAGAGCTCGTCGAGAAGTGCGCCGGAGCCACCCGAGCCGAGCACCACAGGTTCGACCACGACGTGGGCGCTGAAGACGTGGGCCCCGGAGGTGATCATCCACACGTGCACATCGTGTACCGCCACCACGCCGTTCGTTTCCAGCAGGTGCCGCCGGATCTCTGCGACATCCGTGTCGGCCGGCACCGATTCGCTCAGCACCCGCACCACGTCGCGCAGCAGCACGAGGGCTCGGGGCGCGATCATGCCGGCGATGATCAGCGACGCGATCGCATCGGCCTGCACAAAGCCCGTCAATAGGATGACCCCGGCCGCGGCGATGACCGCCACCGAGCCCAGGGTGTCCCCGAGCACCTCGAGGTAAGCGCCGCGCATATTGATCGACGACCCGGCCGCCGGGCGCAGCAGGAGCAGGGCCGCGACGTTGGCCAGGAGGCCGATCACGGCCACGACCAGCATGGGAGTCGCCCGCACCTCGCTGCCGCCGGCGTCGACCAGTCGGCCGACGGCGCCGATCACGACGGCGATGGCAACCCCCAGCAGGATGAGCCCGTTCAGCAGGGCGCCGAACACCTCGGCCCGTTGGTAACCAAACGTCTGCCGGTCGGTAGCCGGCCGCGCGGCCACCACGGTGGCCGTCAGAGCGATGATCAGACCCGCGAGGTCGGAGAACATGTGGCCGGCATCCGCCAGCAGGGCCAGGGAACCGGTCAGCCAGGCGCCGACGACCTCCACCACGAGCACCGCGGCGACAATCCCGATCGCCACCGACAGACGCGCCCGGTTCGTCTGCGAGGTGTGCGCGTGATCATGGCCCATGCCTCCACGCTAGGGCCGCGGGCATTCGGCCGCCAGTTCAGCCGTCAGTTGGGAATGAGTGCCGTTCTCAGCAGTCGAGACGGATGCGCCGGTCAGGCTTCCAGCAGCGTCTCCAGCACCGGAATCAGCTTGCCGAAGGCCCTCGCCCGGTGGCTGTGCTCGTTCTTCACGTTCGGGGTCAGCTCGGCGGCGGAAATCGCATAGCCGTCGGGCAGGAAAATCGGGTCGTAGCCGAAGCCGCCGGCGCCGCTCGGCTCGGTCAGGATCCGCCCGGGCCATTCCCCGGTCACGTGCCACTCCGTGCCGTCGGGCATGGCCAGCGCGGCGACGCAGGTGAAGTGTCCGCCGCGGTGCTCCGCGGCCACATCGCCCAACTGCCAGAGCAGCAGCTGCAGGTTCTGGTCGGAGTCCCGGGCGGGCCCGGCCCAGCGGGCCGAGAAGATGCCGGGCGAACCGCCGAGGAGGTCCACGCAGATGCCGGAGTCGTCGGCGATGGCCGGCAGACCGGTGTGCGCGGCGGCGGCGCGCGCCTTGATCAGAGCGTTCTCGGCGAAGGTGACGCCGTCTTCGACCGGCTCGGGGCCGTCGTAGGCCAGCACGTCGAGGTCGGGGAGCCGGGGGGCGAGGATGCGCCGCAGCTCCTCGACCTTGTGCTGATTGTGGGTGGCGAGAACGACCTGCATGGCCCTAGCGCCCCAGCGCCGTCGTCTGGAACTCGGTCAGGGAGATCGTCCCGGCCAGCGCCAGATCGAGCAGAGAATTGAGTTCGGTGCGGTCGAACGGCGCGGCCTCGGCCGTGCCCTGCACCTCCACGAAGAGGCCGCGTCCGGTTACGACCACGTTCATGTCGGTTTCGGCCCGGGAGTCTTCGGTGTAGGCAAGGTCAAGCATGGGCTCACCGCCGACGATACCCACGGAGATGGCCGCGACGCTGTCGATCAGAGGCTGGGCCTTCTGGCTGAGGAACTTCTTCTCCTTGCCCCACTCGAGGGCGTCGGCGAGGGCCACGTAGGCTCCCGTGATTGCCGCGGTGCGGGTGCCCCCATCAGCCTGGAGCACGTCGCAGTCCAACACGATGGTGTTCTCGCCAAGCGCCTTCATGTCGACCACGGCGCGCAGGCTGCGTCCGACCAGACGGCTGATCTCGTGGGTGCGCCCGCCGATGCGGCCCTTGACCGATTCGCGGTCCATCCGAGAGTCGGTGGAGCGCGGCAGCATGGAGTACTCGGCCGTGACCCAGCCCTTTCCCTTGCCGGCCATCCAGCGCGGTACGCCGTTGGTGAACGAGGCCGTGCAGAGCACCTTGGTGCGCCCGAACGAGATCAGGGCCGACCCTTCGGCCTGGTCGCTCCAACCGCGCTCGATCGTGACGGGGCGCAGCTGGTCGTTCGTTCGTCCGTCTACGCGCACGGTGTCGGTCACGTGGTCTCCTTGGGGTTGGGATGCGATGCGGCGAACTCGGCAAGCTCGCTCAAACTGAAGGACCCGGTCTCGACCAGGTCTACGCGACCGATTTCCGGCCCGATCAGCCGGTGAGCCAGGTGCAGAAAATCGTCGGCGCTGTCGCCGGTGGCCTCGTACCGGTAGCTGGGCGGCGCCTGCTCGGTGCGTTCCAGGCCCTGGCTCACCAACAGCCGGTACACGTCGTTGGCCGTCTCGGTGTCGCTGGAGACGAGGGTTACGGTGTCCCCCATCACGTAGGAGATGGCACCGCGCAGGAAGGGGTAGTGCGTGCATCCGAGAACGAGCGTGTCGACATCCGCGGTCCGCAGCGGGGCGAGATAGCCTTCGGCGACCGACAGTAGTTCGTCGCCCGTGGTGATTCCCGCCTCGACGAATTCGACGAACCGTGGGCACGCCTGCGTCAGGAGGTGGATGTCGGTGGCCGCGGCGAACGCGTCGTCGTAGGCGCGCGATTTGACTGTGCCCAGAGTGCCGATCACGCCGACCCGCTTGTTGCGGGTGGTGCGCACGGCACGGCGCACGGCCGGTTGGATGACCTCTACCACCGGCACGCTGTAGCGCTCTCGGGCATCTCGGAGCATCGCGGCCGAAGCGGTGTTGCAGGCGATGACCAGCATTTTCACATCTTGGGCAATCAGGTCGTCGAGAACGTCAAGGGCGAAACCGCGCACATCCGCGATCCTCTTCGGGCCATACGGAGAATGCGCAGTGTCTCCGATGTAGAGGATCGATTCATTGGGCAGTTGATCCTTGATCGCCCGGGCGACAGTCAGGCCGCCCACTCCGGAATCAAAGATTCCAATCGGTGCATCCGTCACGACAGTCGAGCCTAGTCGGAATCCTCGACCCCCACCGGCGCACGCGCGGCACCCGTTCCGGCGCGGCCGGGGATCACCCCCCGAACAGGGAGATTGACGGCACATTCCCAGTCTCGCCCCGGTGGCGTCAGCACGTTCCATTCGGGGAATATGGCCGTAACTACACTCGGAATATGGCTCCCGCCAACCGACGGACGCCCCACCAGAATGACGTCACATTCGTTGTTTGAGGAGATGATCACCGTGAATGATCGAGTTGTAATCACCGGGCTGGGCGCCTTGACGCCCCTGGGCAACAATTGGCGCGACACGTGGTCGGGCCTCACCGGCGGCCGCAGCGGCGTAGCCCGGATCACCCAATTCGATCCCGCCGGTCTGCCGACGCAGATCGCCGGCGAGGTGAAGAACTTCATTCCGGCCGAGCGGATGACCGTGAAGCAGGTCAAGCGCGCATCGCGGGCCTCGCAGCTCGCGATCGCCGCAGCCCGCGAGGCGGTGGCTGACGCCGGTTTCGGCGCATCCATGGAAGGCATCGACACGGCGGTCGTCGTCAACAGCGCCGTGAGCGGCTTCGCGGAGATCCAGGAAGCCACCGAGCTCGTCAACTCCGGCGACTCCCGGCGCATCCCGCCGCGCTTCGTGCCCTCCGCTCTGCTGAACATGGCCGCCTGCGAGATCGCGATCGACCTCGGCGTCCACGGACCGGTCAACGCGAGTGCCCTGGCCTGCGCCAGCGGGGCCTACGCACTCCTCGAGGCACGCACCATGCTCGTCATGGGTGACGCCGACGTCGTCATCGCCGGCGGGGTCGAGGCTGCGATCACGCCCGTCATGTTCGCGGGCCTGAACGCCATGCACGCGGCCTCCAAGAATAACGATTCCCCGGCCGAGGCCTCACGGCCGTTCGACGCTGACCGCAATGGGCTCGTCTTCGGTGAGGGAGCGGTCGTCTTCGTGATGGAGCTGCTCTCCCACGCCCGAGCCCGCGGCGCCCAGATCTACGCGGAGGTGCTGGGCGGCGCCCTCACCAGCGACGGCCACAGCATCGTCGCGCCCGAACCCACCGGCAAGTTCGCGAGCCTGGCCATGACCCGCGCCCTCATCAAGTCGAAGTTGAACCCGAGCGACATCGACATGATCTGCGCCCACGGCACGTCCACTCAGGCCAACGACCGGGCCGAGACCTCGGCGATTCGCCAAGCACTCGGGCACGCTGCCGACTCCATCGCCGTCACCGCCCCCAAGTCGATGACCGGCCACATGATCGGCGCCGCGGGTGCCCTCTCCGGCCTGCTCTGCGCCCTGTCGGTCCGCACCGGCATCATCCCGCCCACCATCAACTACACGACCCCCGACCCGGATTGCACGCTCGACTACGTGCCGCGAATCGCTCGGGAGAAGCCGGTGAAGTTCGCCCTGGCGAATGCGTTCGGCTTCGGGGGGCAGAACTGCATCGTCGCCTTCGGGGCGCTGTAGGCCCTCTACTCCGACAAGAACACGTACCGGGCCGGGCGGGGCGGGGCGGGGCGGATAAGCTTTCCGGGTGACCGAATCCTCAGCATTCCGCACCGACCGTTACGAACTCACCATGGTGGACGCCGCGATCCAAAGCGGAACCGCCGGACGAGAGTGCCAGTTCGAGGCCTTCGCCCGGCGCCTCCCCTCCGGCCGCCGCTACGGCATCGTGGCCGGCACCGGGCGGCTGCTCGATCTCATTCGGGCCTTCCGGTTCACGGATGCCGAACTCACCTGGCTGAGAGACAACAGTGTGGTGCGCGAGCCCACCATCGACTGGCTCGCCGACTACGCCTTCCGCGGCACCATCTGGGGCTACCAGGAAGGCGAGGTCTACTTCCCGGGCTCTCCCCTGATCACGGTGGACGGCACCTTCGCCGAATGCGTCATTCTCGAAACCCTGATTCTCAGCGTGCTCAACTACGACAGCTCCGTCGCCAGCGCCGCCGCACGAATGGTCTCGGTCAGCCTGGGCCGCCCCCTCGCCGAAATGGGTTCGCGCCGCACGGGCGAGTACTCCGGGGTCGCCGCCGCCCGGGCCGCCTACATCGCCGGTTTCGCCTCGACCAGCAACCTGGAGGCCGGCCGCAGCTGGGGCGTGCCCACCATGGGCACCGCCGCCCACTCCTTCACTCTCCTGCACGACAGCGAGGAGGACGCCTTCCGTGCCCAGGTCGCGGCCTTCGGACCGGCCACCACCCTGCTCGTGGACACCTTCAACGTTGCCGCGGGTATCGAACTGGCCGTCAGGGTGGCCGGACCTGCGCTCGGGTCGATCCGGATCGACTCCGGCGACCTGCCGACCAGGGTGGCCGAGGCCCGCAGCCAACTGGACTCGCTCGGTGCCGTCAACACGCACATCACCGTCACCAGCGACCTCGACGAGTTCTCCATCGCCGCCCTGTCCGCGTCGCCCGTGGACGCCTTCGGCGTGGGCACATCGGTGGTGACCGGTTCGGGCTCCCCCGCCGCCGGGATGGTCTACAAACTTGTCGCGCACCGCGACGACGCCGGCGACTGGGTGCCCGTCGCCAAGACCTCGCCCGCGAAGAGCTCGGTCGGCGGCCGAAAGCGGGCCGTGCGACGGCTCGACTCCGCCGGGATCGCGCGCGCCGAAGTCGTCCTGATCGGCGAGGATCCGGCCGGCTCCACTCCGCCCGCGGAGCCTTCCGCCCGGGACCGCGTGCTGCTGGTGCCTCTGATCACCGACGGCGTGATCGACGAAAGCTACCTCGGGGCGGCCGGCACGACCCGCGCCCGCGCGCACCACGCAGCCGTCATGCAGGAACTGCCGATCGAGGCCTTCCGCCTCGGGCGCGGCGACCCGGTCATCCCGACCCTGTACCTGTAGCGCTCAACCGACAGGTCAGGCCTTCATCTTCTCGTAGATGGCCTTGCAGGCCGGGCAGACCGGGAACTTCTCCGGGTCGCGTCCGGGCAACCACTTCTTGCCGCAGAGGGCGCGCACCGGCTTGCCGGAAATGGCCGATTCGAGAATCTTGTCTTTGGGCACGTAATGCGAGAAGCGCTCGTGGTCGCCCGGCTCGATGTGCTCCTGGTTGAGGAGTTGCTCGAGCTCACGGTCGAGCGTCGAGGTGCCGCCACCGGTGCCGGGGTTTCCGGGTTCTGCGATGCTCGCGCGAAAGTGATCAGTCATGCACTCAGTCTAAACAACCCGCGGGCGCACCGGCAGGCCTGCCTGATCCTGCCCGCGAGCCGGAGCCGGGCGGATACCGCGAGCGAGTCGCGCGGGAGCTGCGCCCCTCCGCGCGTGGCGTGCCACCGGCGCCGCGGCGCAGCACGCGCGCCACGCGAACGTCAGGACGCCTAGGCCCGCACGGCGGAGGCGATCATCTCCGGCCCGCGCCGTTCGAACGCGAGCGAACCCAGAAAGACCCCGCCCACGAGCGTGATCAGACCGATGGCGACACCCAGCACGAGCGCCGGGATGTTCCAGACCGGGTCGACGAAGACGCCGAGCAGCGCGCACGCGAGAGCCGGGAGCGAAAGCAGGATCGACCCCGCGAACGTGAACGACTGGATCAGCGCGGCCGCCGTGTCCGACGCCTGAGGCTGAGCGAAAGGGCTGTCTCCCGGCTTGGTCGCCGGATAGGGGAAGCGCGCCGATGAATAACTCGAGAGCCCGAGCCCGGTCAGCAGGATACTGGTGCTCACCCCCAGGATGGACGGCATCACCGCCCAGTCGCCGTAGACCGACACACTGATCGCCGACCCCGCCGCGATCATCGGGATTCCCACGAAGAGTGCGGGAACCAACCGGCCCATCCGGTCCTCGAATCCGCGGGTGCCGGAGGCCACGTGCAGCCAGACCGCGGTGTGGTCCAGGGCGACGTCGTTGTGCAGGGTCCAGCCCAGGAACACACTCATCAACGGCACCGGCAGAAGAGCGAGGTAGGAGATCGGCAACCCCGCGAATGACAGCGGCAAGATGACGATCAGAGGGATGACCGGGATGACGATCACCGACATCCAGTACCGGGAGTCGCGGCGCCAATAGGTGAGGCTACGGGCCGCAATCGCACCCATCGGAGTGTGCGGCATGCTGTCGAACCACCCGAGCCCGCCGTACTGGCGGACCTGAGCCTCACGGCCGGGCGTGACGAGCATCCGTGCCACCAGGCCCTGCCAGGTCAGCCACAGCAGGTACGTCGTTGCCGCGGCCATCAACAGTTTGAGCACGGCCGCACCCCAGAGCCCGGTGGAGGCATCTCCGGGAACGGCCCAGGCCGCACCGAGGGGCGTCCAGCCGAGGATGCCCGCCAGCCCGCCGATCAGGTCGAGGCCGTAGCGACCCCAATCGAAGTTGAGCGCCAGAAGCACGACGGGGGCGATCATCACCAGAAGCAGCACTCCGATGATTCCGGTGAATTCCCGGGATCGACGCGTGGCCAGCAAGAACGCCCCCAACGACGTGCTCACCCGGGACCCGAGCATGCAGGTGGCCAGCAGCAGGATGGCGGATACGAGGGCGAGCACCGTCTCCAAGAGGCCGCGGGACCAGGTCACGACCGTGCCGAGCAGCACGACCGCGAGCACGAACGCGGGCACCCCGACCAGAGAGGACAGCGCCAGACCGAGCGACAGCCTCCGGGTCGGGATGCCCATGGTCGCGAATTTGCGCGGGTCCATGGTGTCGTCGATTCCGAAGACCAGCGGGAACAGCAGGAAGCCGAGCACGACGAGTGATCCAGCGACGACCAGGCCGTCGCGAATGGCGACGGGATCTCCCGTGAAGCGCAGCCCGACGAGCACTACGAAGAGGCCGACGGCCAGGGCGAGGCCGTAGAGCAGGCCGATCACGATGCCGACGACCTGCCAGGGGCTGCGCCGGAACAGATTGGCGAGTAGGCGGACTTTCAGTCCGAGAAACTGTGCAACCACTCCATGCCCTCCGCCACCTTGCGTCCGCCGGCCAGCTCGATGAACCGTTCCTCGAGCGTTTTTTCGCCGCGAACCTCGTCGATGGTGCCGGAGGCCAGCACCGCGCCCTCCACGATGATGGCGACATGATCGCAAACGCGCTGGATCAGATCCATTCCGTGGCTCGACAGCACGACCGTTCCACCACTGGCGACGTATTTCTGCAGGATCTCCGTGACGTTGACGGCGGAGACCGGGTCGACGGACTCGAACGGCTCATCGAGCACAAGCAGCCGCGGCGAATGGATCATCGCGCAGGCGAGTGCGATCTTCTTCGTCATGCCGGCCGAGTAGTCGGCGACGAGGCGATTAAGCGCGTCTTCGAGACCGAAGGCGCTTGCCAGGTCGGCCGCGCGCTGCCGCACGGTGACGTCGTCGAGACCCCGGAGCACCCCGGAGTAATAGAGCAGCTGGGCTCCGGTCAGGCGGTCGAACAGGCGCAGTCGATCAGGCAGAACGCCGATGATGCGCTTGGCGGCCATCGGGCTCCCCCAGACGTCGATGCCGTTCACCGTGACGGTGCCCGCATCCGGCCGGAGCAGCCCGGTGACCATGGAGAGCGTCGTTGTCTTGCCGGCGCCGTTGGGTCCGACGATCCCGAAGAACGACCCGGCGCGAACCTCGAGGTCGATGCCCGATACCGCCACGGTTCGGCCGAAGCTCTTGTGCAGACCGCTGACCGCCAGCACAACCGGCGGGGCGAGAGCGAGCGCAGTCGGCGCAATCACCCGGGCGCGCTTGCGGGAGGCCTGTTTCACGACGGGCGGTTTCGTGGCAGCGGGGGCGGGGACAGGCAGCAGCTCCGTTTCGGCGGACCCGGGCAGCAGCTCCGTTTCGGGCATGAGTTCGATGCTTGCCGAAACGGATGCGTCGGCACCGGATGTGTCGGCAGCGAATGGCTGGGGCACGGACAGCGCGGCGACCAGGACCGGCTCGGCCTCCTCGCCCGGCGACGGGATGAACTCCGGAAGAACCTGCGTGGCAGGCTCCGCGTCAGGTTCGACACTCTCAGAGTCAGTGGCGAGAGGCTCAGAGACAGGTTCGACTGACTCCGCGTCAGGTTCGGCGACGGCGGCCGCGGCCGCGGCTAAGGTCGCCGCCCGGATGGCCGCAGCCCGCGCTGCGCTGGCCTTGGCCGCACTGGACCGGGCCACACCGGTTTTCACGACGGACTCAGATTTGGCCGCTGCCGTGCGTGCGGCCGTGGCCCGTGCTGGCGTCGTGCGAGCCGACGTCGTGCGAGCCGCGGTCCTGGCGGCCGCGGTAATGGGAGGAGTGGCGAGTGTCGGGGCGTCGGCCGCCGGCGAGATGCCGTCAGAGTCAGACTCCGGCGCTGCGACGGGTCTTTTCGGGGCCGGTCTCGGTGTGGGCTTTGGGGTCGTCCTGGCCGCGGGTTCCTTCGGAAGGGGCGCCCCGGGGGCGTCCTCCCTCGCCTCTGCAGCCGCTTTTGCGCGGGCCGTACTCGGTCGCCCGGCGGCTACACGGGGGGTAGCCTTCGTGCGCGGCGGCGCCTTGGGAACAGGGGCCTTGCGCACCGGGACCGTGCGCACAACAGCCGGCGTCGTGGCCTGTATTTCAGCAGAATCTGGTGCAGAAGAGGGCACCTTCTGCTCGTTGGGCTCGGATGTCGGGGGCGCTGGAGTCACCTCGCTAACCTACCAAGGACCGTCTGACAACGCAGGTTTCGGGGGTCACTCGGAAACACAGTCAGGCCCTGTCCAGACACGGGCGCCCGTGTCACGAAAGCAACACGGAAAGGAGCCCGCCCTTCCCCCCGACCGAGGGCATAGGGTACTCTCGAGTTGGCATAACGGTGTGTCTATACGTGAACTTACAAGTGAACCCTAGACAAACTCGATCTAAATCTGAGGGAGTCTCGGTCACTCGAATTCTTTTTTGAGGAGACAATCGTGACCACCCAGGTAGTCATTTTGGCAGCAGGTATGGGAAGCAGACTCGGTCGTTCGCTTCCGAAGCCGCTCACGGAACTCAACGACGGTCGAACGATCATGCAGCAGCAGTTCGACAACATCGCGCACGCCTTCGGCAAGAAGGCGAAGGTCACCATCGTGGTCGGTTACAAGCTCGAGCACATCATCGAGGCCTTCCCGCAGGCATCCTTCGTCTACAACGAAGAGTATGACCAGACCAACACCTCGAAGAGCCTGATGCGCGCTCTCCAGGCGTCCACCACCGGCGGTGTGCTCTGGATGAACGGCGACGTCGTCTTCGACCCGGCCATTCTGGACCGCGCTGCCGCGATGGTCGCTCGAGACCAGTCCTTCGTCACCGTCAACACCTCCAAGGTGTCCGACGAGGAGGTCAAGTACACGACCAGCGCCGAGGGCTACATCAAAGAACTCTCCAAGACCGTCACTGGCGGGTTGGGCGAGGCCGTGGGCATCAACTACATCTCCAGCGCGTACAAGGCCGTACTGCTCCACCACCTGACGAAGGTCGCCGACCAGGACTACTTCGAGCGCGGCATCGAACTCGCGATCGAGAAGAACAACCTGTTGGTCGAGCCTCTCGACATCTCCGATTTCTACGCGGTCGAGGTCGACTTCGCCGAGGATCTCGAACGGGCGAACCTCTTCGTGTAGCGGCGCCGTTCGCGTAGGGCGCGCGTCGCGCCCCTACGATAGAGCGCGTGAGTAGTTACGCCGAAGTGCGCCCCGAGCAGCGCACGTCTTTCGCCAGGTACCGTCATTCCCTCTGGTTGCTCACACAGCGGGACCTGCGGGTGCGCTACTCGACGTCGCTGCTCGGTTACTTCTGGTCGATTCTCGACCCTCTGGTCATGGCCGGAATCTACTGGTTCGTCTTCACCCAGGTATTCCAGCGCACGGTGGGCAACGAACCGTACATCGTCTTCCTGCTGTCGGCGCTACTGCCGTGGATGTGGTTCAACGGCACCGTGTCCGACTGCACCCGCGCGTTCCTGCGCGAGGCGAAGTTGATTCGATCCACCCGAATCCCCCGCACGATCTGGGTGAACCGGCTCGTGCTGTCCAAGGGCATCGAGTTTGTGGCGTCCATCCCGGTGCTTCTGCTGTTCGCACTCGTCGCCGGGGCGGAACTCAGCGCGGGTGCGGCCCTTTTTCCCCTCGCGATCCTGCTTCAGACGATCCTGACCGCAGGGATCGGGCTGATCGTCGCTCCCCTCGTGGTCTTTTTCCGCGACCTCGAACGGGCCGTCAAGCTCATCCTCCGCTTCCTGTTCTATGCATCGCCCATCATCTACGGCACCGCGGACCTGCCCACGGAACTGCAGTTCTGGGCCGGCTTCAATCCGCTCAGCGGCCTGTTCAGCCTGTACCGGGCCGCGTTCTTCCCCGAACAGGTTGATTGGATTCTCGTGCTGATCAGCGCGCTGATGTCGGTCCTCTTCCTTGTCGTCGGCCTGGTTGTCTTCACGCGCACCGAGCGCGCCGTCCTGAAGGAGATCTAGTGTCGGCACCGGTGATCACCCTCAGGGGTGTCGGCATCCGTTTCCGCCGCAATCGTCGCGGTCGGCGCTCGTTCAAGGACCTGTTCGCCGCCCGGAGGCGGCGCATCCGCCCGAACGAGTTCTGGGCGCTGCGGAACGTGTCGTTCACGGTGCGGCGCGGCGAGGCGATCGGCGTGGTCGGTCGCAATGGGCAGGGTAAGTCGACTCTGTTGAAGCTGGTCACCGGGGTCGTGCTGCCCGACGAGGGCTCGGTGCGTGTGACCGAGGGTGTGGCCCCGCTGATCGAGATCACCGGTGGCTTTGTCGACGACCTCACGGTGCGCGAGAACGTCTACCTGACCGCGGGCCTGCACGGGATGACGAAGAAGCAGATCGCGGCGCGCTTCGACGAGATCATCGCCTTCGCCGAGATCGCCGACTTCGTCGACACGCCCTACAAGCACCTGTCCAGTGGGATGAAGGTACGCATCGCGTTCGCCGTGATTTCGCGGCTCGAGGAACCCATCCTGCTCGTGGACGAGGTGCTCGCCGTCGGCGACAAGGCGTTCCGGGAGAAGTGCTACCGGCGGATCGAGGAACTGCTCGCCGGTGGGCGAACTCTGTTCTTCGTGTCCCACAACGAGCGGGACCTCAAGCGCTTCTGCACCCGAGGCCTCTACCTAGACAAGGGTGCGCTGGTTCTGGATGCCCCCATCACCGAGGTGCTGGCGCTCTACAACTCGCAATACGGCATCAAGTCGGCCTAACGGGCCGAGGCGATCACGGCATCCGGATCTTCCAGGCCGTCCCGGGAGGGCGGCAGGTGAGCGGAATTGAACCCGGTCATCAGATCGCCCGGCTCAATGCCGAGCACTGTGGCGAGCCGGATCAGGGTGTGGAAGGTGGGGTTGCCATGTCCCCGGTCTATCCGCGCGTAGTTGGACACGTTGAGGCCGGCCAGGTGGGCGACGGCCTCCTGATTGAGGGACAGTTGCCGCCTCCGCCGACGCAGGCGGACTCCGAGGATTCGGGATGCTTCTGACTTCGGCTCAGGCATTCTCCTTGTATAGGCGCGCACCGAGTTTTCCGCCAGTGGCACCCAGCCGGGGCACGTAAACTCATCGGGACACTGAGGGAGGGCACTCTGATGGCCAGAAAAACCAAGCCGATTATTTCCGAGACGGGCGGCCTGCCGAGGGGCGGCCAGCTCCCCACCGGGATCGTCACGGGCTTCGACCGCGTGATGGCGATCCACCGTCCTGCCGTGCTCGCGCACATCCGTTCCGTGCGCCGCCGTTCCCCACAGGCGTCGCCCGTGGAGATCATCCAGATCCTGGAGCGGCGCTACCTCGCCGCCGTCACCGCCGGGGGTGCCGCGGTCGGCGCGACGGCGGTCATCCCGGGGGTCGGCACCGCCGTCACCCTGGCCATCTCCGGCGTGGAGACGGCCGGGTTCCTCGAGGCCACCGCCCTGTTCACGCAGTCGGTGAGCGAGGTGCACGGCATCACGGTCGAGGACCCCGAGCGGGCACGCGCTCTGGTGATGACTATGATGCTCGGCCGCGAAGGCTCAGACCTGGTGCGCCAGCTGGCCGGCCAGGTCTCCGGCTCCGGCGTCCCGCGCACCGCTTACTGGGGCGAACTCGTCACGACCAGCATTCCCCGGGCCATCATGGGACCGCTGACCGACCGGCTGAAGAGCAGTTTCATTCGGCAATTCGCCGCCAAGGGCGGCGCCAGCTTCATCGGCAAGGCCCTGCCGTTCGGCGTGGGCGCCATCATCGGGGGTGCCGGCAACCACATCCTGGGCTCGCGGGTCGTTCACTCGTCGCGGCTCGCATTCGGCCAGCCGCCGGTCGGTTTCCGTGAGGAACTGGACCCCCGGGTGCGGATCGTCGTTCGGGAATCGCCTGTCCGCCGCATCCCCGGGATCACTCGGCTGTCGCTGACCGGCCTGTCCGGCCGGCTGTCCCCCCGGCGACGGATGCCCGGCGCACCCGACCCGACCACGCCGACACCGCCCCGTGCAGACTAGAGCTTATCGACGTCGCTGACCTCGTCCGTCGGCGCGTCGATGGCCGGTTCGGCCACGTCCAGGCTCACGGCCTGCGGGTGGGAGGCGTCAAAGCGCTCCCACTCGTCCATCAGGTGTGCCACGGCGGCGTGCAACCGCTCCGTGGCGACTCCGGGACCGGTATCGCCGAAGTAGCGCTCGACCCAGATCTTGAGCCGGTCATGGGCCTCGCTGTCATGGGTGAGATCGTCGAGAACGCCGAGGATACTCCCCGCATCGTCGACGCTCAGCCACTCGCAGTCGGAGAGATAGCCGCTCGAGTCGATCTGAGCGGAGGGGTCGACCGGGCGGGTCACCATCAGGGCCTTGCCCGAGGCCAGCCGGTCGTAGACCATCGCCGAGATGTCGACGATGGCGACATCCGCTGCCGACAATTGCCAACCCAGGTCGGGGCTCGCGTCGTAGATGTGCCGGGCCGAAGCATCCCGTGCATTCGCCGTCGCGATGGCCGCAATGATGGTCTTGTTCGCCGCGCCGTACTCGCTGCTCACCACACCGCTGCGGGGGTGCGGGCGGTAGATCACGCGGTGCCGGCCCGAGGCCAGCAGTGCCGTCACCAGGGCAACGCCGTGGGACGCGATCGAGCCGTAGGCGGCGGCGGGCCGGTCGCCTTCCCAGGTCGGAGCGTAGAGGATGACCTGGCGCTCGTCCGGGGCGAACGGCGTCGCCCCGGAGTAGAAGTCAGCCTGGGGGCGGCCGATCTTCAGGGCGCGCTTGTCGAAGTCGTAGTCCCAGAGCACCTTGTCGAGACGGGCGATCGCGGCGTCGCCGGCGACGAAGGCGTAGTCGTAGGCCTTGATCTGGTTCGTGACCATGTACATTTTGTCGCTCTCACCGTGGTTGATGAAAACGTGCCAGCGGCCCCCGTAGCGCATCATCTGGAAGTTGCGGGTGTTCTGGTTCACGTAGAACACGATCCGGATGTCCTGCTGCGCCAGCACCCGCTCGAGGTCGACGACCCGGCGAACGTAGGCAACCGGGAGCGGAGACTCATCGATCAGCGGCAGGGCACCTGCCCCGCTGCGGCTCAGCACCAGGACGGGCCAGGTCTCGGCGAGCTTCGCGAGCGGCTTGTACCACTGCCGCATCTGGTACAGATTGACGTCGCCGTCGGCGAAGTAGACCGCGATCTTGAAGTGATTCAGGGGCAGCGGCTCACGCGTGGACAGCCGCCCGTTCAGCAGCCGCTGTGCTTTGCGGGACGCCGTGACGTCCCTGACCAGCTTGAGCCCAAGCCTGACGTCTCGTTGAATACCCACCCATCAAGAGTACCGACGATGCCACTCGACCGAGAGCCGCTGGCCCCCCAAAGGGGACGTGACGACGGAATCGTTAGACGATAGGCGGCCGGCCGGCCAGCGTCATCCGCCATACCGTGCGCGCCCTGAGGGGACGCCGCTCCCCCGGGTCGGTGGTCCACCCCTCGCGGAAACCGGCGAGCCAGGCGCGTAGCGCGCCCGGATTTCGGGCCCAGCGCAGCACCTGGATCAGAAGCCAGGACCCGGTGTAGACGGGCACAAGCAGGACCGGGAGGTTGCGGCGGGCCAGCCAGACCCGGTTGCGCGCGTTCAGTCGGTAGTAGTCGGCGTGCCGGGTGGGCTCGATCACGGGATGATTCGCTTCCAGCTCGCCGGCGTACCAGGCGCGCAGGCCCAGGTCCCAGACACGCCAGGCCAGCTCGATGCCCTCATGGGCGTAGAAGAAAGGCTCGGCCCAGCCCCCGGTGGCGTCGAAGGCGGCCCGGGGTAGTAGCACGGCACCCTCCCAGACCGAGAAGACGTTGCTGGAGTGGGTGGCCGCGCCCTTGCGGATGCGCGGAATCCAGCGTCTCGGCGACGCGATCCCGGCCGGGTCGACCACCCGGGGCTGCAGGAGGCCGATGGTCGAATCCGCCCGCAGCATGTCGATGGCATCTCGCAGAAAGTGCGGGTCCGGGATGCTGGCGTCGTCGTCGAGAAAGAAGAGAAACTCGCCCGCGATGCGGGAGACCCCGCGGTTGCGGCCGGCCGGAATGCCCAGGTTCTCGGGCAGGCCGAGCGTCTTCACCTGGTCCGGCAGCCCGGTCGGCTGCCAGCCATTGCCCACGCACACGATGTCCAGGAGAACGTCCTGCTGGGCCAGCAGACTTCGGATGCCGCGGGCAAGGTCGTCGGGACGGGTGCCCTGGGTGAGCAGCACGACCCCCACGGTCGGCAGGGCGGGCCCGACCGGTGACGCGTTAGGACCGGACACGCTTGGACGCCATGATGGCCACGAAGTGACCCACCAGTGAGAGGAAGGCCAGCGGGACGAGCACGACCAGCACGAACCGGTCGACCGTCGGCTCGCCGAGGAAGCTGCCGACGACCGCGGCGACGAAGATCAGCATGGTCAGTTCGACAGAATGGTACAGCCGGTGGAATGGGAGGAACCGGGCCAGGCGGCGGGCGCGGGCGATGAGGCTCGACGTCGGGGTCTGCTCGTGCTTGCGATCGGCGAGTCTGGTGAGGCCGGCGTTCGCTCGGGCCACGTGCACCATGTCGTTGAGTGCCTTGTTCAGCACGATGATCAGGGCGAGCAGCAGTGCGAGCGTGGTCCACAGGAAGTCGGCGGGGGCCTCGAACGGGTAGAAGGCGCAACGGATCCCGAACGCGATCGGGATGAGGGCCTCTGTCGTGTAGTGCCCGACCTTGTCGAGGAACACACCGGCCGGGGAGGACTGCCGGCGCCAGCGGGCGACCTCCCCGTCAGAGCAGTCGACCAACATCTGTAGCTGCCCAAGAAGGAGGGCGAGCATCGCGCCCCAGACGCCGGGAATGAGCAGCGCGGCCGCCGTGGCCCAGCCGACCAGGATCATCAGGCCGGTGACGCCGTTCGCCGAGATGGAGGTCTTCAACAGCAGCCAGGTCAGATACGGGGAGATGTCGCGCAGGTAGAGCGACGCCGTCCAGTGCTCGGCGTTGGACCGCAGCCGAACCTCCGGCGGTTGGGCCACCCGGCGCAGCTCGCCGATTGAGGAGGGTCGAGTCGCCGCGGGATTCGCTGACGTCATTGGTGCCTTCCGGTATGGGCCGTGATGTTGGTGGTGAGTTTCAGATACCCGAGCAGGAAGCCGATTCCCCAGCAGAAGTGGATGCAGGGCAAGACTACGAGAAACCACAGCCCGGCACGAAACCCGTCCGGCCGGGTCACCAGGGCCGCGGCCACGGCGACGAGCCCCAGGTAGGCGGCGGGAATCAGAAGACCGAGCAGCAACCACGGGTTCGCCCCGGTGAGGAGCTGAACCAGGCCGGCCAGGCCTGCCAGAGTGCCGACAGTGACACCCAGGACCATGACGGGTGGGGCGAAGTAACGGATGCCGTTGTCCTCGGGATAGCGGCGGGCGAGTTCCCCTCGCCAGAGGCCGGTGGACACCATCTGCCGGGCCAGCCGGGCCAGACTCGGCCGGGGCCGATAGACGACCCGGAGCCGGGGTGTGAACCAGACGATGCCGCCCTGGTCGCGCAGGCGGCGGTTGAGTTCCCAGTCCTGGCCGCGCTTGATGCCCTCGTCGAAGAGGCCGACGCGCACGATGCTGTCCATCCGGAAACAGCCCAGGTAGACGGTTTCCGCGGGGCCCTCCGGGCCTCCGATGTGCAGGGGCGTGCCGCCGAGACCAATCTTCGTGCCGTAAGCGCGGGCGACGGCCTTCTGGAACGGACTCTCGCCCTGGGCGTCCATGACGCCGCCGACATTGTCGGCGCCGGTACGCTCTAGCGTCTCCACGGCGATGCGGGCGTAGTCCGGCGGCAGCACCGAATGGGCGTCGACGCGAATGACGAACGCGTACTGCGAGGCGCGGATAGCCGTATTGAGGCCTGCCGGGGTGGAGCCGATCTCGTTCGCCACGATGCGGATGCGCGGATCAACCGCGGCCATCTCCTCAACCAGTTCGGTTGTGCCGTCGATGCTCGGGCCGAGGGCCAGGGTGACCTCGAAGGGCCCCGAGTAGTCCTGGCGGAGCAGACTGGTCACGGCGGCGCGCACATGGGTCACGTCATTCAGCACCGGCATCACATAGGAAACCCCGAGCAGGGATGCGGCTCCGGATGAGGGATCCTGGCTGGTCATAGTTCCATTCTTCTGGAGGGATGTTAGAGCCTACCAGCCGGGTGTTTCCTGCCTGCATCGGGGCCGCAAACGACAGCTGCGCCGCCGGTGATCCACCGGCGGCGCAGCTGTCGTTCTCTGGAAGGAGCGAGTGGTCAGCTGGAGAGTTCGCCGACCGTGACGGATACCGTGGACGACTTTCCATCGCGCACAAAGGTGAGGTCGGCCGTCTCGCCGGCAGCGAGAGCGCGCACCTGAGCGGTGAGGTCGTTCGCGTCGGTGATGGGTAGGTCGTTGAGGTTGGTGACGATGTCGCCCTTTCGCAGTCCGGCCTTCTCCGCTGCACCGCCCGCCGAGACCTCGCTGATCAGGGCGCCGACGGTGGCGCTCTCCGGGCTGCCGGCGGCACTGGTGACACTGGCACCGAGCAGACCGTGGGTGGCCGTGCCCGTGGCGATCAGTTCGTCGGAGATACGCTTGGCCAGGTTCGACGGGATGGAGAAGCCCACGCCGATGCTTCCGGCGGCCGCCGAGTCGCCGCCCGCGCTGGCGATGGCGACGTTGATGCCGATCAGCTCGCCCTTGGCGTTGAGTAGGGCTCCGCCGGAGTTGCCGGGGTTGATCGCTGCATCCGTCTGGATGACCGAGAGTGAGATGCTGCCGGTGGAGGGAGCCGGGGCCGGGCCGCCGTTCTGGTCGGGAAGGTCGAAGAAGAACGGGCTCTGCTCTTCGTCGGGTGCGGAGTTCTCGGGTGTCGACGGGGCAGCCGAGGAGGCGATGGAGATGCTGCGGTTCAGTGCGCTGACGATGCCGTCGGTGACGCTGCCGGAGAGGCCGAGCGGTGCGCCGATCGCGATGGCGCTGTCACCGACGTTGAGCTTGCCGGAATCGGCCCATTTGATCGGCGTCAGGCCGCTCGCCCCGTCCAGCTTGATCACGGCGAGGTCGGACACCGGGTCGGTGCCGACAATGGTGGCGGCGTAGAGCTTGCCGTCACTGGCGGTGACCTGAATGCTGGCTTCGGCGGCGGCGCCGTCGAGGGTGACGACGTGCGTGTTCGTGAGAATGTAGCCGTCTTCGGACAGGATGACGCCGGAACCGGTTCCGCCGGAGCTGCCGTCGGAGGCGGCGATGGTGACGACACTGGGCGTGGCCTTGGCGGCGACCGCCGTGATCTGGTTGACGCTGTCGGTGTTGTTGACCACGACCGTGCTGGGGCCGTCGGCCTGGCTGGTCGGGATTCCGGCGGTCTGGTTAGTGACCATGAAGGCCGTGACGCCGGCGCCGGATGCTCCTCCGACGAGAGCGCCGATGGCGAGCGCCGCGATCAGGGCGATATTACCCGAGCGGCGGGGCTGCGTGCGCGGGCCGCCGGGCCGGTCGGCGGTGTACCCGGTCTGATGGGCGTAGGACTGCGGCTGGGTGTTCGGTGCGTCGGGATTCGAGGTGGTGCTTTCCTCGACCGGACGACCGAAAGCATCCGTGGCGTAGGCGCGCGTGGGCTGGGCCGAGGTGGCGGTGGGCTGGGCCGGCGACTGCTCAGAAGCAGAAACTGTGTCGGGGATGACCTCGGTCGGCTTCTCGTCGTCGGGGGTGCCACCGGAGGAGTGATCCGCAGAGGGCTGGGCCGTGACGGAAGCCTCGCCGGCCGCATTGACTTCGAATGGGACTGCGTCGTCGGGATCGGGAGTGGTGCCGGGTGCCTGCGGATTGTCGGTCATGGTGTGCTCCTTCCAAGCGTTTCCACCTTGACTCCTGAACCTGAACGAATGATCTGTGCAGCCTGGGAGCATTCAATGACGACGCCGTGACTTGAGCGGTGCCGGGTCGATCCCCACAGTTAGCAACCCGGACCAGCTGGATTTGTCGTGCACTCGAGGTTGACGAGCACCGTCTGGGCATCCCCCACGATCACGCCGATCGGACTGGCCGAAGTCGACAGCGTACCCTGCACCGGCCGCCAGGCAAGGCCCGCGAAGCGATACTCGGCCGAGTACACCACCGCGACGACGACGGCATAGCTTCCTGGCCGGGCGAACGCGTGGCTGGTGGCGGTATCGGAGAATTCCGGCAGGCCCAGTGCCGCCCAGGTCGCGCCGCCCGAGTTCGTGCTTGCCTGGGTACCGTCGCCGTAGATCCAGCGGTAGCCGACCGGGGTGAAACGAACCTCCGCCGGATAGCCCAGCAAGGCGCCGGTACGGGAGTGCTCGGATGCCGACGCGATGAAGTTCGCGGGCAAACCCGCCACGCTCCAGCCGCGCGGTTCCATCGTCTGGGACGGCGCCGCGGGCTGGAAGTTGACCAGATCGCTAACCCTCACCACGAGGTTCGGGTCGCACGGCGACCCCGGAATGCAGTTGACCGTGAAGTCGTCACGCACGAACGCCAGCGGATCGACGACGGGTGCTGCACCGACTTGGCCGCCACCGGCGTTGCCGTTGCCGCTGCCGGAACCGGACCCACTCGCCCCGGATTCTCCGCCACCGGCATCACTCCCGGACCCCTGTCCCCCGCCGGTCTCGTACCCCGCAGAAAGGTCCACCCCGCCGTTGTTGATGTTTTCCCTTACATCGGGGCAGAGGCCGGCGATTGCCAGTTGGTAGGGACAATCTTGAGCCTCCGCTATTGCGGGCACCGCAGACGAAAGGGAGAAAAGTGAGAGGATCAGCGCTGTCAGCAGAAGTTGGATCCGGACCATACCCGCGACTCCGCAATTTGCAAATAGTTACTGCTTTGTTCCGTGCCAATGAATGCAACTTCTAGGGGAAGCCGCAGTGGCCGGTCGGTTTTTGATACTGATGTTCCTGAGGAATCCACGATGTCACTTTTGGTCACATCGAGACAGACATAGACCTTTATTTCCCAACCCCCGTCGACGGTGATTTTTGTGGACTGGATGGCCATCGAGTCAAACGAAGTGGAACCGACTTGTTTCCAGCCTTGGTCATCGAATGATGCGGCAACGGATAGATCCTGCCTGTGAGCTTCTCCGGAGCTTAGGGATAGAAAAAGCTCCCGCGATGGTGATCCGGATTCTTCTGCTTCATCACCGGCAGCCAGATACGCCGCATAGGCTTCGGTAGCCGCAGCCAGAGCTTCCTCATCGGACGCGAAGACGGGGGAATCCGTCGGCGCGCTCGTCTCAGACGCCTGGGGCGCTGGGGGCGCCGGTTCGGGCGTGCAACCGGTCAGCGCGAGTGTGCCGAGCAGCAGCAGCGAGCTCAGAACGAAGAGGTCGCGCTGCACGGTCCGCATGCGGCCAACCTAGGGCATCCGGCGCAGCCCCGCTCGAACTTTCCACATGTCGTAGTTTGGAGCCATGCTGGTGACATCATGACAATCTCCGGGGCCTGGCGCCGCACGGCCCGTGGGGCCGGCCTGCTCGCCGCGGACGGCACCGTCGCCGCGAGCATTTTCGCGGAGATGAGTGCCCTCGCCCTGCGCACCGGCGCCATCAACCTGGGCCAGGGATTCCCCGACGAGAACGGCCCTGCCGAGGTTCTCGAAGCCGCACGCCAGGCGATCTCCGACGGTGCGAACCAGTACCCGCCGGGGCGCGGCTTGCCCGTGCTCCGAGGCGCCATCGCTCGGCATCAGCACCGGTTCTACGGCCTGT
The DNA here is from genome assembly GCF_004402345.1 of Cryobacterium sp. TMT2-15-1. Taxonomy (NCBI): domain Bacteria; kingdom Bacillati; phylum Actinomycetota; class Actinomycetes; order Micrococcales; family Microbacteriaceae; genus Cryobacterium; species Cryobacterium sp. TMT2-15-1. Next base: position 42,177 of record NZ_SOGD01000048.1, read on the forward strand.
CCGTCGATCCGGATACCGAGGTCCTGGTGACGGCGGGTGCCACCGAGGCGCTGGCGGCGACTATTCTCGCACTGCTCGAACCCGGCGACGAGGTCGTCACGCTGGAGCCGTTCTACGACGCTTACGGCGGCCTGATCGCGCTGGGCGGGGGCATCCATCGCACGGTGCGCCTGCGGGCACCCGATTTCCAGCCGGACCCCGACGAACTACGCGCCGCCATCACGGACCGCACCCGACTGATTATCGTGAACAATCCGCACAACCCCACCGGTGCCGTGCTGCCGCGCGAGACCCTGGAACTCATCGTGTCCCTCGCACACCGTCACGACGCGCTCATCGTGACCGACGAGGTCTACGAGCACCTCACCTTCGGAGTCGCCCACGTGCCCGTCGCGACGATTCCGGGCGCGAGCGAGCGCACCATCACGATCTCCTCCGCTGGGAAGACGTTCAACACCACCGGCTGGAAGATCGGCTGGCTCACCGCCCCGTCCGCTCTTGTCACCGCAATCCTGGCCGTGAAGCAGTTCCTCACCTATGTGAACGGCGCGCCCTTCCAGCCGGCGATCGCGCGGGGCCTCGACCTGCCGGACACCTTCTTCACCGGTGTCGCCGCCGACCTACAGGCCAAGCGTGACGTTCTCGAGAGCGGCCTGATCGAAGCGGGGTTCACGGTCAGTCGACCTCAGGGGTCGTATTTCATCGTGGCGGATGCCGCGCCGCTCGGCTACCCTGACGGCGCCGAGTTCTGCCGGGTGCTGCCCGATCTCGCCGGGGTGGTCGCGGTTCCGATCGGCGCGTTCTGCGCCGCCGCGCACCGGTCCGAGTATGCCTCGCTGGTGCGATTCGCCTACTGCAAAAAGGTGGACGTGCTCGAGCGCGCCGCCGCCCAGCTGGCCGGCATCATCGCCCGTTAGCCGCCCGGCAGCCGCCGCATTGGAGCGGCCGGAGGGGAATTCTAGTGCGCCAGTGCGGGGTAGTCCGTGTAGCCCTCGGCTCCGGCACCGTAGAAGGTAAGCGGGTCGGGAGCGTTCAGCGGCAGGTCTTTGAGCCAGCGCGACACGAGGTCGGGGTTGGCGATCACGGCACGGCCCACGACGACCGCATCCGCCAGTTCGTCGGCGATGATGGCCATCGCCTCGTCCCGGTCGGTGACCTCGCCGAAGCCGCTGTTCACCAGGAGCGGCCCAGCGAAACGGACACGCAGCTGCTGCACCAGTTCGCCGGCCGGCTCGCGGTGCAGGATGCTCAGGTAGGCAAGGCCCAGCGGAGCGAGTGCGTCGGCGAGCGCGCCGTAGGTGGCCAGAAGGTCGGCGGCATCCGTTTCGAGGGCATCCTGGATGTTGTGCTCGGGCGAAACCCGGATGCCGACGCGGCCGGCGCCGATCGCCTCGGCCACCGCGGTGACGACCTCGACGACGAAACGGGCCCGGTTCTGCGGGGAGCCGCCGTAGATGTCGTCGCGCTGGTTGGAGGCCGGCGAGAGGAACTCGTGCAGGAGGTAACCGTTCGCGGAGTGAATCTCGACGCCGTCGAGTCCCGCGGCGATGGCGTTACGGGAGGCCTGGACAAAGTCCGCGATCACGCCGGGGAGTTCGTCGAGTGTGAGGGCGTGCGGTACCGGGTAGGCAGCCTTTCCTGCGTAGGTGCGGGTTTCGCCCTGGATGGCGATGGCGCTGGGAGCCACGACCTCGCGGCCGCCGTTGGTGCCCTCGTGGGTGACGCGGCCCGCGTGCATGACCTGGGCGACCAGGCGCCCGCCGGCGGAGTGCACGGCGTCGGCGACGTTGGTCCAGCCGGCGATCTGCTCGGGAGTGACCAGCCCCGGCTGGCCGGGGAAGCCCTGACCGGCGTGGCTGGGGTAGGTGCCCTCGGTCACGATCAAGCCGAGCGAGGCACGCTGCTTGTAGTGCTCGACGACAAGGGGGCCGGGAACGCCCTCGATTCCGGACCGAACCCGGGTCAGCGGCGCCATGACGAGTCGGTTGGGCAGTTCCAGGTCGCCGAGGGACAACGGGGAGAAAAGATTCACGAATAGCTCTTTCTGTGGGTCAGGATTTCGCCGAATGGCGCGTGCGCCGTCTCGGACAGGGGGAAGCATCTTCCGCTGAGGCCAACGGCCCTGCTCTCCCGCGCATTCCCCTCACCCGTCACGGTCGGGCAATCCACAGGAGCCGACGCACCGAACCAGCACTATGAGCACCATTGCCGGGACCCGGCCGACGACGTCGCCACGGAGCTTCACGACCCCGGAGGCACAGACCCCGGAGGCACCGACCCCGGATGCACCGACCCGGAAGGACCCGGACCGCACCGGATACTGCCCGTTCCCTCTATCGTCCGACGCCCGGGCCTTCGGACTGACCACAAGCTCCATGCGGCTGCGCCGGGCAACGGTTTCGGTGCGGCACGGCCGCCGCACCGGGAGCGACACCGCGACCATCCTGCTGCACGGCGCCGCGGGATCCTGGACGACCTGGACGCCGCTGCTGGCCGCGGCCGACGCCTCCGGTCTCGGCCTGACCGACCTGATCATCCCCGACCTGCCCGGCTGGGGGGACTCGCCGCTTCCGGCGGCGGGACCCTCTCGTTCCATCGAGGCAACCGCTGCGGTAGTGGCCGAGATCGCCTGTGCACTCGGCTACCGCTCCTGGACCGTGATCGGCCACTCCCTCGGCGGCTTCGTGGCACTCGAACTTGCCGCAAGCGAGACCCGGTCGACCGCGTTCGTCGGCCTCGTCTCGGCCACGACGTTCTCGGTGATCGACACCGTGCGGCACCCGGTCGCCCGGTTCGCCGCGCTGCCGGGGTACAGCGCCCTGCTGCCGGTGCTGCGGGCCATCGCCCGGGCCGGGCGCTCCGGCCACGGTCTGATCCGCCTGCTCCACCGCACCGGGCTGCTGCGCACGCTGGCGGCGCCGCTGTTCCGCCGACCGGAGCTGCTGCACGAGAGCATCATTGGGGCCCTTGCGACCGAGCTTCGCCCGCAGGCGTTCGCTGTGGCATCCGACCTCGCCGGAACCTACGACCCCAACCGCTGGGCCCGGATCGAGTGCGCCGTGCACGCAACCCAGGGTGACGCCGACATTTTCGTGGCGGCGACGGATGCGGCCAGGCTCCGCGCGGTCATCCGCGGCTTCGATCTGGTCACGGTTCCGGGCACCGGGCACTTCGCGCATGTGGAGAAACCATATGAGACGCTGCTCCACCTGTTGCCGAACGGATGCCTGTCCCGGTCAGGCGTGTTCCCGCAGTAGGAGTCGCTGTGTCCTGGACGATCCCGCGCCACGGCTGTTTCCCTTGTCAAGCGGGTTCAGAGCGACCAAACTGAGGATCAGTCCTGAGATCTGGTCACCCTGTGTGGCCGGCCTCTGAACAGCCCCCACCGATTGAAAGCGGCTCCCCATGGGTTCGTTGACGTATGACAGGGTCACGGTTGAATTCGACGACCGGATATTGGCGCATCTCCAGATCGTGATCGTACAGAAACTCCGCCGGGGCGAAAGCTTCCTGCTCTCGTGGCGCAACGCCGCCGAAGCCGGAAACGGTCGCAGTTCCGCGTGGCTGCACCCGGCCATTCCCCTGTATTTCAAGTTCTCCGGCGGTCAGCCGCCGAGCATCAACCCGCTGTGGCTCGCCCAGCTCACCCGTTCCGCTAACAGTTCCCAGGGGCTGGTGGCCACCGGCGAGGAGCGGGCGATGGGTGAACCCGAACATCCGGAGCGCACCGACCGCGGTCATCGCCCGGATCAGAAGTTCACGGTGCGCGCGGCGCCCGCCTCGCAGGACACCATCGCCACCGAACTCTGAGCTGGCTTCACGCTCAGCGGGGCACGACCGCGAAGCGGCGCAGGGCCAGCGAGGGATTGCGGGCGCGCACGGCTGTGAGGCGCTCCGACAGCACCCAGGCGACGGCGACATCCGTTGTCTCGCCGATGGTGACCAGTTCCACGCCCATCGGGTCGACCACCATGCTGTTGCCGACGCCCACCGGCGGGGCGTGGTCGGCGGCCGCCACGTAGACCGTGTTCTCCAGGGCACGCGCTGTCAGCAGCGTGCGCCAGTGCTGTTCCTTCAACGGTCCCCGCACCCACTCGGCGGGCACCAGCACCAGTTCGGCCCCCGCGTCGACCAGGCGGCGCGTCACCTCCGGGAAACGGATGTCGTAGCAGGTCTGCAGTCCCACCCGCAGTCCCACCACCTCGAACGTCTCGGGTTCCTCCACGGCTCCGGGCCGCACCCAGTCCGATTCACGGTCACCGAAAGCGTCGTAGAGATGCAGCTTGCGGTACTTCGCAACGAGTTCGCCGGCCGGACCCACCGCAACGAGGGTGTTGAAGAAGCGGCTCGGGTCATCCGCGGCCTCCAGCATGCCGGCCACGATATGAACGCCGAGTTCTGCCGCGAGCGCGGCGAGGGCGGCCACGAAGGGGCCGTCCACAGGTTCGGCCGCGGCGACGAAGGAGGGCCCCAGGACCGGTTCGAAGAAAGAGGAGTACTCGGGGAAGACGACCAGCCGGGCCCCGCGGCCGACGGCCGTCTCGGCGAGGGTACGCATGGCGGCAAGATTCACGGCCGGCTCGCGGCCGGGGGCGAACTGCGCCACCGCAACCCCCAGGGCAGCCGCAGCGCCGGAGGCAGCGGGAGCAGGATCGCACGTCTCGAAGGGATCGATCATGGCGTCAGCCTAGCCGCCGGTAACGCCTCGGCCGGGGTTGCGACATCCGTTCCCCTCGGTCCGCACCGGACCTGGGTTCCAGGGTTCAGCGGGGTGGCCTAACGTATATGCGTGCCTTCCCCTCCGCTGGTCTCGCGCCTGGTTCGCCCCGAGGCGCTGACCCTGCCCCTGCGCCGAACCGAAGGACTGGCAGCGCTCCTCGGACTGCTCGGCTTCCTCGTCTCGGTGGCCGGATCGTGGCGCCCCTCGTATTGGGGTGACGAGGCGGCCAGCGTGATGTCGGCGGAACGTTCCCTGCCGGAGCTCTTTCGACTTCTGGACAACGTCGACGCGGTGCACGGCGCCTATTATCTGCTGCTGCACGTCTGGATCGGGCTCTTCGGCTCTTCCGAGCTGGCGACTCGCGGGCTGAGCGCCCTCTTTGTCGGCGTCGCGACGGCAGGCACCTTCGTGCTGGCACGCACCCTGTTCTCCCACCGGGTCGGCGTGCTCGCGGCCATCGTTTTCGCGGTTCTCCCCCGGGTCACCTACATGGGCACCGAAGCCCGTTCGGCCGCCGTCGCCACGGCCGTTGTGGTGTGGCTGACCGTTCTGCTGGTGCACCTGCTACGGAGCCGCTCTCAGGATCGCGCCACCCGCTTCGCGCTCTGGGCGGCTTACACCGCGTTGCTGGCCCTGGGAATCTATTTCTTCCTCTTTGTGCTGCTGCTGATCCCGGTGCTCGGCCTCGCCGTGCTGCTGATATCGCCGGAGGGCGACAGGTGGGCGGCCATTCGCGCCTGGACCCTGGCCACGGCCTCCGGGCTCGCCCTGGCTGCCCCCGTGATGGCGGCCAGCCTCCAGCAGCGCGATCAGATCGCCTTCATCGGGCGCCGCCCGCCGATCGCCGTGCTCACCGCCGCAGTGCACCAGTGGTTCGGCAACGTACCGCTGGCCGTTCTGGCGTGGGGTCTGATCCTGCTGGCGGTCGTGATGGTCTTCGCCGTGCGCGGGCGGCGGGCCGCACCAACAGCGACCAGGGCCTCCCTGGCGGTCATGCTTGCCTGGCTGATCGTGCCGAGCGCAGCGCTCCTGATCGGCACGCACCTCGTCACGCCGATGTACTCGCTGCGGTACCTGTCGGTGGGCACGCCGGCGGCGGCGATCGCCATCGCCATGGGGATCGCCTGCCTCCGGCCGCTCTGGCCGCAGGCCGCCGCGCTGGGCCTGATCACGGCTCTCATGCTGCCCACCTATCTCGACCAGCGCGGCGAGTTCGGCAAGAACTACGGCAGTGACCTGCGCCAGGCGTCCGAGGTCGTGCGGGCCGGCGCGCAGCCCGGAGACGCGGTCGTTTTCGACGAGAGCGTGCGGCCCTCCCGCAAGCCCCGCCTCGCCCTGCGGCTCTACCCGGCCGCGTTCGCGGGCCTGCGGGACGTCACCCTCGCGGTGCCATTCGACGCCACCAACGATCTGTGGGACGTGGCTGTGCCGCTGGAGCAGGTGACCGACCGCCTCACCGACACGAACCGGGTCTGGGTGCTGCAGAACCAGGCCAGCGGTGAGAATAGGCGGGGGGACAACATCCGCACCCTGCAACAACTCGGGTTCACGGTCGCCGAGTCGACCATGCTGAACCGCACGCAGATCATCGAAATGACAAGGTAGCCCCATGGCTCGGACTCTGATCATCATCCCGACCTACAACGAGCAGGGCAACATCGCGTCGATCGTGGCCCGGGTGCGCGCGAGCGTGCCGGCGGCCGACGTTCTGGTCGTCGATGATTCCTCTCCGGACGGCACGGGGCGGTTGGCTGACGCGCTGGCCGCCACCGATTCCCAGGTGCACGCCCTGCACCGCTCCCGGAAGAGCGGCCTCGGAGCCGCCTATCTCGAGGCCTTCGCCTGGGGGCTCTCCCGCGGCTACGACCGACTGGTGCAGCTCGACGCCGACGGATCGCACCTGCCAGAGCAACTGACGACCCTGCTCGAGGCAGCGGAGACGGCGGATGTGGTGCTGGGCTCCCGCTGGGTCCCGGGCGGAATGGTGCGGAACTGGCCGTGGCACCGGCGCCTGCTGTCGCGGGGCGGATCGGTCTACTCGCGTGTACTGCTCCGGCTGCCCCAGCGAGACGTCACCGGCGGTTACCGCGTCTTCACGGCGCATGCCCTCCGGCGAATGGACCTCTCCGGCGTCGAGAGCCTGGGCTACTGCTTCCAGATCGACATGCTGCTGCATGCGGTTCGGGCCGGGCTCAGCGTCGTCGAGAAGCCGATCACGTTCGTGGAGCGCACCGTCGGTTCCTCGAAGATGAGTGCCGCGATCGTGGCCGAGGCGATGGCCCGTGTCACGATCTGGGGTCTCACCGGCCGGAACGCTCGCCGCGTTGCCGCGTCAACACCGACATCACTGCCGCGTGCCCGCTGACCGGACCCGCACGCCGCACCACAGGGCGTGACTTCTGGTCAGAGTGACTATAAGATGAGTCCATTCAGTTAGAGTCACAATGACCTTTACTTGGTGAATGGCAGTGGATGCGCGAATGAACACCCAACTTGAGGCGGCCCTCGCCGTGTCGACGGTCATCTTCGCCCTGCGGCCGGATCCGGAATCCGGCCACTCGACCCTGTGGCTGCCGCTTGTGCGCCGCACCCGGGAACCCTACCTCGGCCAGTGGGCATTGCCCGGCGGCGGCCTGCCGGCCGATGAGCGCCTGGCCGGCGCAGCCGCGCGCGCCCTGCGCGAGACCACAGGCCTGACCCCCAAGTACCTCGAGCAGCTCTACACCTTCGGGGATCCGGGGCGTTCCCCCGGCGGCCGGGTCGTCTCGGTGGTCTACTGGGCGCTCGTCGAGTCCGGTGAGGCGGCGCTGGCCGTGGAGGACGAGAACGTGCGGTGGTTTCCGGCCGACCACCTGTCGCCGCTCGCCTTCGACCACAACCTCATCGTGGAATACGCACTCTGGCGCCTGCGCACCAAGGTGGAGTACTCCCGCATCGCGCACGCGTTCCTGGGCGAGACCTTCACGCTCGCGCAGCTGCGCGAGGTGCATGAGGCCGTGCTGCAGAAGGCCCTTGACCCGGCCAACTTCCGCCGCACGATCGAGGGGTCAGGCACCGTGGTTGACACCGGCCAGCGCGTGGCCGGCGTACCGCATCGGCCGCCCCGCCTCTACCGCTACAACGATTCCGTTCATGCCACCGCTCCGGGTGCACTCGAGCCGGCCATCGGCTGAGCATGACTCTTCCTCCCAGCACCCTCCTGCTGGCCACCGCTTGTCTGACTATCGCTTTGTGTGAATATCAAGGAGTAACCGCATGACCAACGCATCGGTCGACCAGACCATTCGGCTCATCAGCACGGGAGCGGCCGCTGGCAGCACGTGCAGCCCCGACCTGCTCACCGCTCCGTGGGAGTTTGATTCCGGCACGCCGGGCTACGGCCCGGGGTCGTCGATGGGCGATGTCATCCCCACCGGGTCACCGCGGCAGGGTGAGCTGCCCGAGGTCTACCGTCGCGCGTCGGCGGAGGAACTCGGCGATCGCATCCGTGCCGCCAAGGCCACGCTCGGCGACCGGGTCGTGATTCTCGGGCACTTCTACCAGCGCGACGAGGTCTTGCAGCACGCTGACTTCGTGGGCGACTCCTTCCAGCTGGCGCAGGCCACCAAAAGCCGCCCGGATGCCGAGGCGATCGTCTTCTGCGGCGTGCACTTCATGGCCGAAACCGCCGACTTGCTCTCCACGCCGGAGCAGGCGGTCATCCTGCCCAACCTCGCCGCCGGCTGCTCGATGGCCGATATGGCCGATATCGACTCCGTCACCGACTGCTGGGAGCAGCTCGAGGACATCTACGGCACCGAGCAGGGCGTCGACGGCCGCGTGCCCGTGATCCCGGTCACCTACATGAATTCCTCGGCTGCGCTGAAGGCGTTCTGCGGCGAGCACGGCGGCATCGTCTGCACCTCCTCCAACGCCGAGACCGTGCTCGAGTGGGCCTTCGCCCGCGGCCGCCGCGTTCTCTTCTTCCCCGACCAGCACCTCGGCCGCAACACCGCCAAGGCGATGGGGGTGCCCCTCGAGCGAATGCCGATGTGGAACCCGCGCAAGGCCCTCGGCGGCAACACGGCTGAGGAGCTCGAGACCGCCCAGGTCGTGCTCTGGCACGGGTTCTGCAGCGTGCATAAGCGCTTCACGGTGGACCAGATCACCGCGGCCCGCCAGTCGCACCCGGACGTGCGCGTCGTCGTGCACCCGGAGTGCCCGATGGGCGTCGTCGACGCCGCCGATTCCTCCGGCTCGACCGACTTCATCAAGAAGGCCATCGAGGCAGCCCCGGCCGGGTCCACGTTCGCCGTCGGCACCGAGATCAACCTGGTGCAGCGTCTCGCCGCACAGCACCCCGAGCACACCATCTTCTGCCTCGACCCGGTGGTCTGCCCCTGCTCCACCATGTACCGCATCCACTCGGGCTACCTGGCCTGGGTGCTCGAAGCTCTGGTCGGCACCGCGGACCGCGCGCCCGAGGTGCTCAATCGCATCCAGGTACCGGGCGAGGTTGCCGGCAACGCCCGCGTCGCCCTCGAACGGATGCTTTCCGCCAAGCCGCCCGTCTCCATCGGGGCCTGACCGTGACCCGCGTGCTCGTCGTCGGCAGTGGGCTGGCCGGACTCATCGCCGCGGTGCGTGCGACGGATGCCGGCCACCAGGTCACCCTCGTCACGAAAGCGGCCCTGCCCGACAGCAACACCCGCTGGGCCCAGGGCGGGATCGCCGCGGCCATGTTCCCCGACGACTCGGTCGAGTCACACGTGCAGGACACCCTGCGCGCCGGTGCCGGACTCTGCGACCCGGTCGCAGTGCGCGTGCTCTGTTCCGAGGGACCGGCTCGGGTGCGGGACCTGATCCGGTTCGGTGTGGACTTCGACCGCGACGAGTCCGGAGTGACCCGTGGACTGGAGGCTGCCCACTCCCGCTCGCGGGTGCTGCACTCCGGCGGTGATGCCACGGGCGCAGCCATCGAGGCTGCCCTCGTGGCGACGGTGCGTGAACGGGCCGCCCGCTCGCTGCGGGGCGTGGGCACCCGCCTACGCGTGCAGGAACACACAATGCTAGTTGATCTGACCGTGCAGGACGGACGCGTGACCGGGGTTGTCCTCCTCGGGCCCGACGAAGCACTCCGCACGATCCCCGCCGACACGGTGATCCTGGCGACCGGCGGTGCCGGCGAGCTCTTCCCGCACACGACGAACCCGGCTCTGGCGACGGGCGACGGCGTGGCCGCCGCGTGGCGCGCGGGGGCATCCGTCGCCGACCTCGAGTTCTACCAGTTCCACCCCACCGCACTCGCGGTTCCCGGTACCCCGTTGGTCTCCGAGGCGGTGCGCGGGGAAGGCGCCGTGCTGCGGAATGCGTCGGGCCACCGCTTCATGCTCGACGTGCACCCCGATGCGGAACTCGCCCCGCGCGACATCGTGGCCAGAGGCATCGCCCGGGAAATGACCGGGCAGGGCGGCGAACCGGTGCGACTGGACGCCACCGGTCTCGGCCGTGAACTGCTCGAGCGACGCTTTCCGACCATCACCGCGGCCTGCCGCGCTGCCGGCCTGGACTGGGCCGTCGAATCGATCCCGGTCGCCCCGGCGGCGCACTACTGGATGGGCGGGGTGCTCACCGATATCTGGGGCCGCACCAGCCTGCCCGGCCTGTTCGCCGTGGGAGAAGTAGCCCGCACCGGCGCCCACGGGGCCAACCGGTTGGCCTCCAACTCTCTGCTCGAAGCGGCCGTGTTCGCCGACCGGGCCGTGCGCGCGCTGCGCCTGCCGGTTCGGGTCTCGGCGGGGGTTTCGGTCGTGACAGGCTCGACCACCGGGAGGTTACCTGCCGGCGTCGACCGTGACGCCGTGCAGCAGCTGATGTGGGAGTGCGCGGGAGTGCTGCGGAGCGGGGAGAAGCTCGCCGAGGCATCCGTCACCCTGACCGGCTGGGCCACCCGTCCGACGGGACCGGACGAAACAACGTCACTTGATATGCGGGTTCGGGCACATGAAGACGCCAACCTGCTCGACCTGGCGCGGGTCACCGTTGCTTCCGCCCTGGCTCGGGAGGAATCGCGCGGCGCACATCACCGCTCCGACTACCCCGACGGCCGGCCCGAGCTCGCCCGCACCGTCGCCTGGACCCGCGGCACAGCCCTGGACACAGCCGACGATATGCGGAGCACCCTGAATCTGAACCACCCCACTGAGGCCGAGGAGGCCATCGCATGCTGACCATGAACGCCATCGACACCGTCGTGCGCGCCGCGCTCGAGGAGGACGCCCCCTGGGGCGACCTCACCTCGCAGGTGCTGATCCCCGCCGACGCCGCCGCAACCGCGCAGCTGATCGCCCGGGAATCCGGCGTCTTCAGCGGTGGTGCCGTGTTCGCGGCGGCCTTCCGACTGACCGACCCGCGAATCGTCGTTCGGATGCTCGTGGCCGACGGCACCGTCTTCGACGCCGGTGACACCCTGGCGGAAGTGTCGGGGTCCGCCCGCGGCATTCTGCAGGCCGAGCGCATCGGCTTGAACTTTGTGCAGCGCATGAGCGGGATCGCCACGCTGACAGCGCTCTACGTGGCCGAGACGGCCGGTACCCGCGCCCGCATCGTCGACACCCGCAAGACCACCCCGGGCCTGCGTGTGCTGGAACGTGCCGCGGTGCGCGACGGCGGCGGCCACAACCACCGGTTCAGCCTCTCCGACGCGGTCATGGCCAAGGACAACCACCTGGCCGTGCTCACCGCGGGCGGCCTGAACCTCACCGAGGCGCTCCGGCAGGTGCGCGACCGCATCTCACACACCACGCACCTTGAGGTGGAGGTCGACCGAATCGACCAAATCGAGCTTGTGCTTGCCGCCGGTGTCGACACGATCATGCTCGACAATTTCAGCCCCGACGACCTGCGCGAGGGCGTACGCCTCACGGGCGGCCGAGCACGCGTGGAGGCCAGCGGCGGCGTCACTCTGCTGACCGTGCGCGGCATCGCCGAGACCGGTGTCGACATCATCTCGGTCGGGGCCATCACGCACAGCGTGCGCTCCCTCGACCTCGGCCTCGACGTCGTCATCCTCACCGAGGGCTGAGCGGTCCGGCCATGATCTATCTCGACAACGCCGCGACCACCCCGGTGCGACGGGAAGTTCTCGAGGTGCTCTGGCAGCAGCTCGCGGGCCGGTTCGGCAACCCGTCGAGCCACCACCGAGTGGGTGAGGCCGCGGCCGCCGCGCTCGCCGAGGCGCGGGCCATGGTCGCGGGCGTGCTCGGCTGCCGGTCGGCCGACGTGGTGTTCACGACCGGCGGCACCGAGTCCGACAACCTCGCGATCAAGGGCATCGCTCTGGGCGCCCCGCGCGGCCGACACCTCATCACGACGCCGATCGAGCACGAGGCGGTACTCGAATCCTGCGACTATCTGCGCCGCCTGCACGGCTTCGAAGTGACGCTCCTGGACCCGGATGCCTCCGGCCGGGTGGATCCGGAACAGCTCCGCACCGTGATCCGCCCGGACACCACCCTCGTCTCGGTGCAGTACGCCAACAACGAGGTCGGCACCGTTCAGCGGCTCGCGGAACTATCGGCCATCGCCCAGGACGCCCGCGTTCCGCTCCACACCGACGCCGTGCAGGCGGCCGGCTGGCTTTCGGTCGACGTGGGCGCTCTCGGTGTCGATGCCCTGAGCCTGTCGGGCCACAAACTCGGCGCACCTCCCGGCATCGGGGTGCTTTTCCTACGCCGCCGCATCGCGGTCGAACCGGTGCTGCACGGCGGCGGTCAGGAGCGCGGGCGCCGCAGCGGAACGGAGAACGTGCCCGGGGCACTGGCACTGGCGACCGCACTGCGCCTCGCCGAGGCGGAACGCGCGGAGGCAGCGCCCCGCATCACCGCGCTGCGGGATGCCTTCATCACCACGGTTCTGAGCGGAACACCGTCGGCCTGCCTCACCGGCCACCCGACACAGCGTCTGCCGGGCACCGCCTCGTTCGTCTTCCCGGGCACGAGCGGCGAGGCGGTGTTGCTCGAACTGGAACAGCGCGGCATCGTCTGCTCGAGCGGTTCGGCCTGCGCGGCCGGCAGCGACGAGCCGTCCCATGTGCTGACCGCTCTGGGCATCCGGGCTGAGGTCGCCCAGACCGCCGTGCGGTTCACGCTGGCATCGACGACCACAGCTGCGGATGCATCTGAAGCGGCCGCATCCGTTCAAGCCGCCGTGGGCGCCGTCCGCGGTCTCGGCCGAGGCTGACCGGCAGCGGCTTCAGGCGCCGCCTCGCGCGAATCACGCGCGCGTGCACGCGCGCGTGAGAACCGATCAAACTGCGAGTTGTCAGACAATTTCCGAAGGTTCCGTTTCTCGCAGCGAAGATGCCCCCGACCAGCCAATCTGCTGATGGCGATCGGCCCCTGGACCGCTGAGTGGGCGTCCCTTGACGTGCAGCCGTCTGGCCAGCGCCCTAAGGTTATAGGTAAGAGGCGATAAGCCCAAGGTGGGCCGCCAAAAAGGGACACAATGACAATAATCGACAAACCAGTCACCGAGTCACTTGCCACTCAAATTGACTCCCTGGTTAAAGCCGCACAGGTCGCGCTTCTGGATTACGCGAACTTCACGCAGGAACAAATCGACCACATCGTTAAGAAAGCCTCGGTGGCTGCTCTCAGCAAACACGCCGAACTTGCCGTTCACGCCGTAGCCGAAACCGGCCGTGGCGTATTCGAAGACAAGGCCGTTAAAAATCTTTTCGCATGCGAGCACGTTACGAACTCGATGCAAAACCTTAAGACCGTCGGCGTTATCAGCCGAGACGACATTACCGGCATTACTGAAATCGCTGAGCCGGTCGGCGTGATTTGCGGTGTGACCCCCGTTACGAACCCCACCTCGACCGCGATCTTCAAGTCACTCATCGCGCTGAAGACCCGCAACCCGATCGTTTTCGGTTTCCACCCGGGCGCCCAGCAGTCCTCCGTGGCCGCAGCGCGCGTCGTGCGCGACGCCGCCATCCTCGCCGGTGCACCGGCAAACTGCATCCAGTGGGTTGAAACGCCGTCCCTCGAGGCCACCAGCCTGCTGATGAACCACCCGGGCGTCGCAACCATCCTCGCCACCGGTGGCAACGCCATGGTCCGGGCCGCGTACTCCTGCGGCAAGCCGGCCCTCGGCGTCGGCGCGGGCAACGTTCCCGCCTTCATCGAGAAGAGCGCCAAGCTCAAGCGTGCCATCAACGACGTCGTGCTCTCCAAGTCCTTCGACTACGGCATGATCTGCGCGTCGGAGCAGGCCGTCATCATCGAAGAGCCGCTCTACGCAGAAGCCATGGCCGAGTTCAAGATCCTGCACACCTACCTGGTCACCCCGGCCGAGAAGCTCCTCCTCGAGGACTACATCTTCGGAGTCCAGGCCAACTCGACCAACTGTGGCGAGGCCAAGCTCAACGCCGCCGTCGTCGGAAAGTCGCCGGTCTGGATCGCCCAGCAGGCCGGATTCACCATCCCGGCCGACACATCGATCATCCTGGTCGAGGTCGCCGGAGTGGGACCGCACGAGCCGATGACCCGCGAAAAGCTGGCACCCGTTCTCGCCGTGCTGCACGCCAAGGACGCTGAAGAGGGTATTTCGCTCTCCGAGCAGATGGTTGAATTCGACGGCCTCGGCCACTCGGGCTCCATCCACAGCGAAAACCCGGCCATCATCGAAGAGTTCGGAACCCGCGTCAAGGCGGTCCGGATCATCACCAACGCCCCCAGCTCGCTCGGTGGTATCGGTGACATCTACAACGCGTTCATCCCGTCGTTGACGCTTGGCTGTGGCTCGTACGGACACAACTCCGTCTCGAACAACGTCTCCGCGATCAACCTCATCAACGTCAAGCGCATCGGCAGAAGGAACAACAACTTGCAGTGGTTCAAGGTCCCCGCCAAGACGTACTTCGAGCCGAACGCCATCCGTTACCTGGCGGATATGCGCAACGTCGAACGCGTCACGATCGTGACCGACTCGACCATGACCCGCCTCGGTTTCGTCGACAAGATCCTTGACATCCTGAACCGGCGCGAAGGCCGCGTCGCACTGCAGATCATCGACAACGTGCTGCCCGAACCGACCGTCTCAGCGGTCGAGAAGGGTGCCGCCGAAATGCGGGCCTTCAAGCCTGACACCATCATCGCCCTCGGCGGCGGCTCGCCGATGGACGCCGCGAAGGTGATGTGGCTGCTGTACGAACACCCCGAAATCGAATTCTCCGACATGAAGGAAAAGTTCTTCGACGTGCGCAAGCGCGCGTTCAAGTTCCCCGACCTCGGCGAACTGGCCAAGCTCGTCTGTATCCCGACCACTTCGGGTACCGGTTCGGAAATGACCCCGTTCGCCGTGATCACCGACGAAGTCACCGGAGTCAAGTACCCGCTCGCGGACTACGCGCTCCTGCCGACCGTCGCGATCATCGACCCCGTGCTCACGGCCATGATGCCGTCGTTCCTGGTTGCTGACTCGGGTTTCGACGCTCTCACGCACGCCACCGAGGCCTACGTGTCCGTGTACGCGAACGACTTCACCGACGGCCTCTGCCTGCACGCGATCAAGCTGATCTTCGAGAACATCGTGACCAGCGTCAACGGCACCACCGCCAGCACCGACGGTGAGGTCATCAAGGCCCGCGAGAAGATGCACAACGCCTCGTCGATCGCCGGCATGGCGTTCGGCAACGCGTTCCTGGGTATCTGTCACGCGATGGCTCACGTCACCGGCGCGCAGCTCCACCTGATCCACGGCCGGGTCAACGCGACCTACCTGCCGCACGTGATCCGTTACAACGGCCTCATCCCCACCAAGCTCACCAGTTGGCCCAAGTACGAGAGCTACATCGCCCCGGAGCGCTTCCAGCAGATCGCGAAGCACCTCGGCCTCCCGGCGTCGACCCCGGCGGAGGGCGTCGAGTCCTACGCCCTGGCCGTGGAGAAGCTGCGCGACCTGGCCGGCATCAAGCCGTCCTTCCAGGCGCAGGGCGTGCCGGAGGAGGACTTCATCAGCCGCCTCGACAGCCTGGCCATGGGTGCTTACGGCGACCAGTGCGCACCGGCCAACCCGCGCATGCCGATGCTCGACGACATGCGCACCATCATGGAGGCCGCGTACTACGGCACCTCTTTCAACGAGGTCCGCGCCGGTCGCGCGGCCGTCGAAGCAGTGGCACCGGCCGAAGAGAAGAAGTCGGCCCGCAAGGCAGGCAAGTAGCCGTCACCGCCTGATTGACTGAGGAACGGCCCCGCACGTGTTGGTGCGGGGCCGTTCTCGTGGACGGCCCACCCTGTGGCAGGAGCGAGCCTGGTCGCAGCCAGGTCAGAGCCAGCGCGCTGCCACGGGGGTCGCCCCCGCATCGGACGTAACGCCCGAGCGGGCACGGCCGGCGGCCCAGGCGGCCAAGTCGGCGAGCGACCCCGTGACCTGGTCGAGGGCATCCGGATCGCCGTAGCCTGTGTGCGTCGAATCCGTCGCGGTGAGCCGGCGGCCCATGTCACCCCGTGAGGCCCAGGCACCGACAATCTCGCCGAGAAGCCGGTCGAGAACCTCCTCCGGCAGGTCCCGGAAGCCGGCACCGTGGTTGAGGTCGACGGCGTGGATCCAGAGTTCGCGGGTGCGCATCCAGACCGTGTCTCGCAGCGGCACCATGGCACCCTGCCCGTTCCTGACCGGAACGACCCAGCGGTCGTCCGCCAGCGCCAGCCAGCGGCGGTCCAGGTCGGTGGCCGAGTCCGCCCAGGATTCACGGAGCGCGTCGGAACTGAGGATGCTGCCCGCGGTGATCTCCGCATTCCGCGCCTCCATCGAGGCATACATCACCGTCTCGGCTCCGGTGTCGGCCCACTGCGCCAGCCGTCCGATCGCGCGGGCGTTGGACGCGACGTGTGCGACGACCTGGCGCCGGGTCCAGCCCGGCAGCAGAGAGTCCCCGTCGAGTTCATCGTCCGTGAGCCCCTGCAGTCCGCGGCCAAAGAATTCCGTGCCCCGCCGGGCGAGATCTAGCGTCAGCCGGAGTGCAGAAAGCTCAAACGGGTCGTGGGGTGCGTTCATGATGCCCCTTTCTCGGGTCAACGCGTATAGTCCCTACGCTACCCGGCGGCCCACCCTCCCCAACGTTCCCGCGACGCTGGTCGAGCCTGTCGGGACCGGGACCGGACCGGGACCGAGTCCGGGACCAGGGAGCGGAGACGAGAGACTCCCTATCCGTTCTTCCGTTCGGCCGCGTCGGTCATCCGGGTGCGCGATGTGGTGGCGTTTCGCCAGGTGCGGGGCCCGGTCTCGAGCCAGGGTGGTGCCATGATCTGCACGGCGCCGCGGAGCATCCGGATGTTCCAGCCGGAGGCGGCGAGGTAGCGGTGGTGCCACCAGCAGAGCAGCACCCCGTTGTCGGTGTGCGTCGGTCCGCTCTCGGAGTGCGGGATCGCGTGGTGGATCTCGGTCATCCCGGCCGGGATTTTGCAGCCCGGGATGATGCAGGTGCCGTCGCGGAGTTGGATCGTCCGGCGTTGCGCGGCGGTGAAGCACCGTTCGGGTGAGCCGAGGGCGATGATGCGGCCCTCGTCGGTGATGACGACTTTCTGTTGTCCGCCGTTGCTGATCAGGTCTGTGACGGCGCTGATCGAGATCGGGGTTTCGACGCCGTCGATCCAGCCGACGCCGCGGCCCTGACTGAAGTCTGCGTTCAGGTCCTGTTCCCGCACACTGACCAGGACCGTGGCCGGGGCGCCGCCGATGGTCGGGGCCTCCCGGCCTGGGAGGCGACGTCGAGGATCACGGCGAGCACGGCGAGCACGTCGTGGCGCCGCTGGTCGGGCGTGCGGTCGTCCCGCTCGTGCGGCGACAGGTACGCGTCGAAGAGGCGGCGTAGCCTGCCCGCGATCTCGGGCATCAACGCCCCCGAGACCGGCACGATGCCGTCGCGTTCGCGGCCGAGCCGGATCCCGCGCACCATCAGGGCGTGGTCGTCGGGCCGGGACCCGTCGGGTGCGAGCACGGCCCTCCAGACCGCACCCTGCANTGCGAGCACGGCCCTCCAGACCGCACCCTGCAACCGGATCTCATCCGCCGACGCCGGCACCGGGGTTTCGGAGCTGGTGCCGGTGGCCGAGGCGACCAGCTCGCTCTCCGCGGCCTGCACCGAGTCCAGGTCGGTGCACCGCAGCGTCGGCGTCAACGCGGTGAGGATCGCGTCGGCCGTGTCGACGCCGATCGCCCCGGTGGCCAGGCCGATGGCCGTAGTGGGGAAGGTGGGCGGCAGCGGTTCGCCACCCAGGGAACGGCCGGTGCGCAGCTGCCTGCCCAACCGCATCCGTCGCCCCGCGGCCGGCCCGGAGACGAGCGTCAGGCGCTCGAGTAGTTCTCCGGCGGTGCGGCAGCCCCGCTTCGCCGAGAACTGCCCGGTGCCGAGCTCGGGCCGGCACCGGTCGGCGACCTCCGCCGCGGCCGCCACCCGCAGCGCGTCGACCCGCCGGCCGAGGACCTCGACCGCCGCGGTCACCTGCAGCAGGCCGTCGTCGTCGAGACCGCCCACCGCCGAGCACCGCAGGGATTCCCCGAGCCCCGCCGCGAGAGCATGCAGCTCCGCGACCGCCCGAGCCGCCGCGGACAGGCCGTGCGCGGCATCCGCTTCGGGGTATTCCAGGAGGTTGGTCACGGGATAATTCTACCCTGACTAGGACTTAAAGTTGAGAGTTGCTCACATATATTGAGAACCTGTTTCGTATATATAGACGAATAAGTCCGTGCTCTTCCGCCGCCCGCGTGGCGACCGGGCGGCCATCTCAGGCCCTACGCACGCTCCAGTTCGTGGGCCAGCGCCTCGAGTTCGGCACCACCGGCCATCAGCGCGGTCATCTCTTCGATCGTGATCTCACTCTTGGCGAAGTCGCCCATGCTCGTGCCACGCTGAAGCAGCAGGAACCGGTCGCCGACGGGGTAGGCGTGGTGCGGATTGTGCGTGATGAAGACCACCCCGAGCCCCCGGTCCCTGGCCCGGGCGATATAGGAGAGCACAACCCCTGCCTGCTTGACGCCGAGCGCCGACGTGGGCTCGTCGAGAATGACGACCTTCGCCCCGAAATGTACGGCGCGTGCGATGGCGACGGCTTGCCGTTCCCCGCCGGAAAGCGTTCCAATCGGCCGGTCCACGTCGCGCAGGTCGATGCCCATCCGGGCCAGCTCGTGCTTCGTGGTGGCCCGCATGCCGGTGACATCGAGGCGCCGGAGCGGGCCTCTGCCGCGGGTGAGCTCGGAACCGAGGAAGAAGTTGCGCCACACCGGCATCAGCGGCACCACGGCCAGGTCCTGGTAGACGGCGGCGATGCCGAGGTCGAGCGCCTCCCGCGGATGCGCGAATCGGCGCTCCACCCCGAAGACGCGCAGGGTTCCCTCCGAATGCTGGTGGGTTCCGGAGAGGATTTTGATGAACGTCGACTTGCCTGCACCGTTGTCGCCCAGCACGCAGAGCACTTCCCCGGCGCCGACGGATGCCGACACGCCCGCCAACGCCCGCACGGAACCGTAGGACTTCCCGATGTTGCGCACCTCGAGGATTGGCTCCGGACGGATCGGCTCTGGCCGGATCGGCTCTGGCCGGATCGGGGCCGGCGTCATTCGCGCACCCCGGACTGGCGGCGAACGAGCAGGTTGACCAGCACGGCGAGCAGCAACATCCCGCCGAGAAAGGCCTTGAGCCAGTTGTTGTCCCACTGGGCGAACACGATGCCCTGCAGGGTCATCCCGTAGATCAGGGCTCCGAGGGCCGCGCCGATCGCCGATCCGTAGCCGCCGGTGAGCAGGCATCCGCCCACGACGGCACAGATGATGTAGATGAATTCCTGGCCGACCCCGGTCGTGGCCTGCACGGTCGACACGTCGAAGAGCTGAAGCATGCCGACGAGCCAGCCGGCACCGGCCGTGGTCATGAACAGCCCGAGCTTGACCTTGAACACGGGAACGCCGACCTGCCGAGAGCTCGTGACCTGGCCACCGACGGCGAAGATCCAGTTGCCGGGCCGGGTGCGGAGCAACACCCAGGTGGCCATTACGGTGAGCGCGATCCACCAGACGATCGAGATCTTGACGTCCATGCCCAGAAACGGGAACGAGGAGCCGAAGAAGACCTTGACTTGGTCGAACCCGGGCACCGCCCCCATCCCCTGAATGGCGACGCTGCCCGTGATGAGTTTCGTCAACGCCAGGTTGCAGCCCTGCAGGATGAAGAAGGCTGCGAGGGTCACGATGAAGCTCGGCAGGCCGGTCTTCATGACGACCCAGGCGTTGCCGGCACCGATCACGAGGGCCACCACGAGGGCCAGCACGAGGGCGAGCCAGATGTTCAGGTTCCACTGAGTGGTGACCACGCCGACGATGAGCCCCGTGGTGCCCGTCATCGCGCCCGCCGAGAGGTCGAACTCCCCGCCGATCATGAGCAGGGCGACGGCCACGGCCATGATGCCGAACAGGGAGGCCGAGTAGAGCCAGGTGGAGATGCCCGCGGGGGTCAGGAACGCTTGCGTGGAGAGCGAGAAGAAGAGGAAGATCGCGAGGGCCGCCACGAGTGCGCCGACTTCGGGCCTGCGCAGCAGGGTGAGCAGCGGATGCACCCTCCCCGGCCGTTCATCGATCCCCGCGCCCACAGCGACGGTCATCTCGTGCCGTTCTCCGCGAACTTCGCGACCTGGGCCGCGTTGTCCTTCGTCACGAAGCCCGGGCCCGAATAGACCGGCAGCCCGCCGCCGACGACGTCGCCGTTGCGCTTCTGCAGGGTGAGGAAGGTCACGGGCAGGTAGCCCTGGGAGTAGGGCTGCTGGTCGACCGCGAACAGTATCTTGCCGCCCTGGATGAGCCGGGTCACGTCGGCCGACACGTCGAATGTGGCCAGCGTGGCTGGGCTTTTCACCTCGTCGATGGCCTGACTCGCGGCAACGGCGACCCCGGTCTGCAGGGTGAGGACGGCGTCGATGGACGGGTCGGCCAGGAGTTTGCTCTTGATGGTGTTCTGGGCATCCGCGAGGTTGGCGACGTCGACCTGCACGTTGCTGACGTCCGCGCCGACCGTGTCGGCGGCACCCGTGCAGCGTTCTTCGAGCCCCGAGTTGCCGGCCTCGTGGATGATGCAGATCACGTTGGTCACGTCGGCGGCGGCCAGTTGCTCGCCGGCTCCCTGGCCCGCGATGAACTCGCTCTGACCGACGTGGGTCTGGGCGCCGAATTCGACGGACTTCTCCAGGCCCGAGTTGATGGTGATCACCGGGATACCGGCGGCAACGGCTTTCTCGACGGCGCTCTTCACGCCGTCGGGGTTCGCCATCGAGATGATGAGCCCGTCGGGCTGGGCCGCGATGGCCGCTTCGATCAGCTGGCTCTGCTTGACCGGGTCGCCGTCGCCCTGATACGTGACCGTGGCTCCGAGGTCCGTGCCTGCCTGCTCGGCGCCGCTCTTGACGACGTCCCAGAAGGAATCGCCTGCGGTGCCGTGGGTGACCACGGCGATGGTGACCGGCTCCCCCGCCGCTCCACCGTCGGCATCCGTTTCCGTGGCGGTGCACCCCGTCAGCACCAGCGACGCGACACCGAAAACGGCCAGCAGGCTGATCTTGAGCTTCATGTCTGAACTGTTCCCGACTGTCGTGCGGCGGCCTGAAACAGCGAGGGTTCGCCGGTGACCTGATGCATATCGAACTTACTGGACTGGGGCCCCGCTCGATTCAGTTCGATTCGAACCAGTGGCATGAGTGACTCCTCCTTGACGATTCGTTCGGCGCACAGCCACGTGTGCCAGACACAAGAAAGCCCCCGGAACCGTGTGGTTCCGGGGGCTGATGGTTGCGGGGGCAGGATTTGAACCTACGACCTCTGGGTTATGAGCCCAGCGAGCTACCGAACTGCTCCACCCCGCGTTGCAAGAACAAACTTACCACAGCCTTGGGTTGTGAAACGCATGGTCGATCTCAGAGGTGGTGGCCACACTCTGGGTACTCCTGAATCCGCTTTCGATAGGGGGAGATTCACCTTTGACGGTTCGCACAGAAGCCCGGTCCGACACCGCCGCTTATGCCGAAGGCTTCGGCGACAAGTCCGGAAACTGATTCCGGACGTCCTGGGCGACCGCGCGCGACGCTGTGCCGGGGATGTCGAAGTTCGTCGAATTGCACTCCCTCACACCCTCCCACTGACGGTGGATCTGGGGTTCTATCGACAGTGCCTGCACCTTCCCCCAGTACCCAACGAGGTATTCCGCAGGCGCCGCAACCCGACTGCTGCCCGGCTTCTCGCCGTCGTGTTCACGGTGATCATCGCTGGTACGCCCCGGCAATCGCGGACAGTGGACCACGGCGGCGGAGCTGAACGTGATCGGTCGCTCCCTCTCAGCGCCGCCGCCCGCTCCGACCCCCACGGGGTCGAAAGGAAGCTGGGGTGCGACGATCGGTTTCCCGCTGGTTCCCGCGGCGGCAGCCCTCTTGCCCGGCAACACAGTGCTCACCTGATCCTCGTACTCCAACACGACCTTCGGCGGGGCCAACGGCAACACCCAGACCGCCATCCTCGATCTGAACACCGGCGTGGTCACCCCGCTTACTGTCGCGAATACGGGGCCCGACATGTTCTGCCCCGGGGTGTCGATCCTCCCGGACGGCAGGATCCTGATCAGCGGGGGGAGCAACGCCGCCTCGTCGACGATCTACAACCCGGCGAACAACACGTGCTCAGCCGCCACACCCATGAACATCCCGCGCGCCTATCAGTCGAACGTCACGCTTTCCAATGGGCAGGTATTCCTTCTCGGCGGCTCCTGGGCGGGCGGCCAGGGCGGCAAGAATGGTGAAATCTGGTCGACTGGCTCCGGGTGGCGCGGGCTAGCCAACGCGCCTGTCGCACCGATCCTGACGAACGACCCACAAGGGGTGTTCCGATCCGACAACCACGCATGGCTGTTCGCGGTGGCCGACGGGAAGGTGTTCCATGCCGGCCCGAGCCGTCGGATGAACATGTACACGACCAGCAGCACCAGCGCTGTTCAGGATCTTGTTCTCCGGGCCGACAGTGGCGACGCGATGAACGGAAATGCGGTCATGTACGACGTCGGCAAGATACTCACCCTCGGTGGCTCGCCCGCGTACCAGGACAGTGACGCCACCGCGCGGGCCCATGCAATCGACATCAACAATGGTGTCACGGTGACGCGAACCAGCGACATGGCGGCGCGACGGGCTTTCTTGAACTCCGTCGTGCTGCCCGACGGACAGGTTCTGGCATTGGGCGGTCAGGCGTATGCGAAGCCATTCTCGGACGCAACGGCCGCCATGGCGCCTGAGGTTTGTAACCCGGCGACCGGCAAGTTCACCGCGCTCGCGCCGATGACTGTGCCGCGCACATATCACAGCGTGGGGCTACTGCTGCCTGATGCCCGGGTCTTCGTCGGCGGTGGCGGCCTCTGCGGCACCTGCACGACCAACCATCCGGACGGGCAAATATTCACGCCGCCCTACCTGCTCAACGCCGACGGCACGGCCCGTCCTCGTCCATCGATCACCACGGCGCCTACCACTGCGGCTTGGGGTTCCACCATCCCGGTAACGACGTCTGGGCCCACACCAGTCTTCTCCCTCATCCGCATGAGCACGGTCACCCACTCGATCAACACTGACCAGCGTCGCATCCCGCTCACACCCACCGGCGTGACCGGCAATACCGCATCCCTGACCATTCCGTCCGATCCGGGAGTCGTGGTCCCCGGGCATTATCTCCTGTTCGCCCTGGACGCGAATGGGGTGCCGAGCGTCGCCCAGACGATCCGGATCGGGTAGTCGAACTACGGCCGTGAGGAATGTGGAGTCGGGGTGATGACCTTTCCGACACTTTCGCTCAAAAGTCCGGACATGTATTGGACCCCCGAGTTAAAGCAGAAGGACCGGTGCAGCATTTCTGCTGAACCGGTCCTTCTGCACATGTGATGAGAATCACGGTGGCATTTCCTAAGCGCACTTGGTTGCGGGGGCAGGATTTGAACCTACGACCTCTGGGTTATGAGCCCAGCGAGCTACCGAACTGCTCCACCCCGCGCTACGAAATCAAATTTACCACAGCCTGCGGACCGGTCCGACCACACGGGCTGCGGAACCGGCCATCCCTGCACACGGAACGCGGGTGCTGCTCCGTTCCGCGGGAGGCGTGCCCCCGGCGAAACGGCGCAGCACCCGCGCAGCGGATGAAGCGGCGAACGACTCGCTACTGGTCGAGCAGCACCAGCATTTCGGCGATCGCGTCGTTCAGCTTCTTGTCGGCTACCCCATAGGCGGTGAAGTCACCGGTCGTCAGGGCCGCCTGCTTCTCGGTGACGGCCAGCTTGGCCACGGCGAGGAGCGACTTCAGCTGAGCATCCGTCGCCGGGTCACCGGTCGACGTCGACGGGGTGGTTCCACCCTCGGCAGGGGCCTCCCCCTCCACGGGCGTCTCGGACGGCGGCACATCGGTGTCGCCGGCGCTGGCGCCGGAGTCGCCGCCGAAGAGCACGTCAAGCGCCTTGTCCAGCGTGTCCTCGAACGCGATCTGGTCTCCGAAGGCGACGAGCACCTTCTGCAGCAATGGGTAGCTGGTCTCACCCGTGGACTGCACGTAAACCGGCTGCACGTAGAGCAGGCCGCCACCCACAGGCACGGTGAGCAGGTTTCCGTTGAGCACCTTCGATTGGCCCTGCTTGAGCAGGTTCAACTGGGTGGACACGGTCGGGTCGGCGTTGAACTTCGCCTGCACCTGGCCGGGGCCGGGCACGGTCACATCCTTCGGCAGGTTGAGCAGGCGCAGCTTGCCGTAGCCTTCAGCCCGCTTCCCGTCGGTCGATCCGGCATCCGCGTCTACCGCCAGGTAGCCGGTCAGCACGTTACGGCTGGTCGCGCCGCTCGCATCCGGGATGAAGGTCGAGTAGAGCGAAAAGGCCGGCTTCTCCTGGCCCGGTACCTGCATGGTCAGGTAGTAGGGCGGCTGCAGGGTCGTGTTCGTCGACGGTGACACCGGGTCGTTCGGCGTGGTCCAGGCGTCGTCGACCGAGTAGAAGGAACCCGGGTCGGTGACGTGGTACTTGCCCAGAACCCGGCGCTGCACCTTGAACAGGTCCGCCGGGTAGCGCACGTGGCTCATCAAATCGCCACTCATCTCGGACATCGGCTTGACGGTCGTCGGGAAGATCTTCTGCCACGTCTTGAGCAGCGGATCCTCGTCGTCCCAGGCGTATAGGGTGACCTTGCCGTCATAGGCATCGACCGTGGCCTTGACCGAGTTTCGCATGTAGTTGATGTTGTCGAGCGCGAATGGCTGCGGGGGCGTTTCCGTGTCGGCGATCGCGTCGCTCAGCCCCACGGAGGTGGAGTACGGGTAGTCGGCCGAGGTGGTGTAACCGTCAACGATCCACTTGACCTTGCCGTCGACGATCGACGGGTAGGCGTCGGAGTCGAGGGTGAGGTACGGAGCCACCTTCTGCACCCGGGTGACCGGGTCGCGGTCATAGAGGATCTGAGACTTCTCGTTCACGGCGTTAGCCAGGAAGATCTGCTCCGACTGGAACTTGAGCGCGTAGATCAGCTTGCTGAATGCGCTGTCGAGCTTCGGCCCGCCGTCGCCGTCGAAGGTCGTATAGGTCTGCTGCGCGCCATCCGTTCCCGACGGGTAGTCGAGCTCGACCGGCTTGCTGTCCTTCGGCGCGCCCACGATGGAATACGGCGCCGACGTCTCGCCGAAGTAAATCCGCGGCTCATAGTCGGGCAGTGACCCGGTGGTCGGGATGCCGGACTCGAGGAACACAGGCTGGCCGTCGGCCGAGCGCTGGTTGCCGTAGGCCGCCACGACGCCGTAGCCGTGCGTGTAGACCACGGTCGAGTTGACCCAGGTGTTCCCGGCGTTCAAGCCGGTCAGGTTGAGGTCGCGCACGGTGACCACTGTGTCCTGGGACTTGCCGTCAATCGTGTACCGGTCGACGTCGAGGTTCTGCGGGAACTGATAATACTGCTTGAACTGCTCGAGCTGGGAGAACGCGTCGCTGACCAGAGCAGGGTCGAGAATACGGATGTTAGCGGTCGTCTCAGCGTCGGCGCGCAGGGCGCCGGGCTCGGCCGTCGTGCTCGCGTTGTACGGAATCTCCTCCACATCCGCCAGGTCGTAGGCGTCGCGGGTGAGGTCGATGTTGCGCTGAATATAGGGTTCTTCGAGCGTCTTGGCGCTCGGCACCACCTGGAAGCGCTGCACGACCCACGGGTACAGCGAACCGAGCAGGAGGCTGCTGACGATCAACAGCGCGGTGCCGACAATGGGCAGGCGCCAGCGGCCGATGAAGGCCGTGAGGAGGAACAGGATAGCGACGACGGCGGCGATTCCGGCCAGGATGGCGCGGCCCGGGATCGTTGCGTTCACGTCGGTGTAGCCGGCGCCGGTGATGATGTCGTTGGTGTTGGTCAGCGTGGAGTACTGGTCGAGCCAGATGCTGACGGCCTGCAGCATCAGGTAGAGGGCTGCCGTGATGGCAATCTGGATGCGGGCGGCCTTGGAAACGATGACCTCGCGCCCACTCACCCTGATCGAGCCATACAGGTAGCTCGTAGCCGCGGCGACGAGGGCCGAGATGAGCACCACGGCCGACGCGAACCCGAGCACGGAGTGGAGGAAGGGGAGATCGAACAGATAGAACGAGATGTCCAGTTTGAATTGGGGGTCGACTCGGCCGGTGTCCGTGCGGTTCAGCCACATCAGTACGACCTGCCAGCGGGTGGCCGCGGCGACGCCGGCGAACAGACCGAGCAGAGCCGGGATGCCGTACATGGCGAGGCGGCGCAGCGGCTCGATGACCTGCTGGTAGCGGTCCAGTTGCGAATTCAGCTTCGCATAGACCGGCCGCGAGCGGTACGCGATCTGGATGCTCGCCCAGACGGGGACCGCCATCGCTACGAACCCGATCAGAAACAGCACGGCACCGGCGAACCACTGCGTGGTCAGCACGGTGAGGAAGCCCAACTGGTCGAACCAGAGAACGTCGGCATAGAGCCCGGCGAAAACAAAGAAGATGATCACCAGCCCCGCGATAATCGCTGCCGTAATGGCAAGGGGAGCACGGCTGCGCTGTGGCGCGGGAGCGCTACGGGCTTGTTGTGACGTCACGAATTGGCCTCTTGATCTCGAAATCGGCGGTCAACGTACATTCTAGACAGCCGCCCCGAACGAAAGCCGCACGTTCGCTGGGCAGCGACCCGGGGTTAGCCGAGTGTGCACTGCTCCAGCGCGTCGGTGTCCGCACCGGTGCGAATGGCGTCCAGCGCGGCCAGCGCGTCGTCGAGGGTGTCAACGGAGAAGACCGTCATCCCGTCGGGAACGTGACCGGTGACCTCGTCGCAGTTGCCGGCGGGCGCGAGGAACCAATCGGCGCCGCTTTGGTCGGCACCGATTAGCTTCTGTCGGATACCGCCGATCTGACCCACCTCGCCGGCCTGGTTTATCGTGCCGGTGCCCGCGACGTCCTCACCGCCCTGAATAAAGCCGGAGGTGAGCGTGTCGATGATGCCGAGGGCGAACATCATGCCCGCGCTGGGCCCGCCGACCGAGTCGAGTTCGATCGTGACGTCGAAGGGGAAGTCGTAGTCGCTCGTCACATTGATGCCCACCACGACGGCGTCGCCCGATTCAACCGGGGTGACCTGCACCGTCTCACTGGCGCCGTCCCGGATGATTCCGATGGAGGCGGCGTCGTCGACCCCGTTTCGCGTCAGCGCGTCTCGCAGGGCCGTGATGTCGGCGACCTCTTCACCGTTCACCGAGACCACCTCGTCGCCGGCTTCGATGGCTCCCTCGGCGGGCGAGTCTCCGGGCAGGGAGACAACCGAGAGGATCGTCGGGTACTCATAGTCGAGGCTGGTCAGAGCGGCGGCGATCGCATCCTGCTGCGAATTCACCATCTGCACCTGGCTCTGCTCCTCGCGCTGCTTCGTACTCACGTCGGGCGGGAACGCCGACTCGATCGGGATCACGGCCTGGTTCGGGTCGAGCCAGGCGGCGGCGACCGTCAGCCAGCTCGGCCGGTTGTCGGGGTTGCCCACCAGTGACACGGTCAGCAGGTCGAGGCTGCCCTCGGTCGGGTAGACGGGTTCGCCGGAGATGGAGATAAGCGGCACCTGCTGGCCGTCCTGTTCGGCGGTGCCGATGGTGTTGTAGACCGGTCCTGGTTTCTCGATCACATACGGTGACGGCGTCACGGCGAGGATGAGGCCGATGACCATCGCGATCCCGAGCACCACCCAGCCTGCCCCGACGGCGCGCGCGGATCGGTCGGGCGGCTGTACTGGGTGATCGGTGAAGAGGGCCACCGGTCTCCTTCCAGGGAATGTGCTGGCTGTTCGCGGCAGGCGGACACCGGTTTACCAGCGTAGGTCATTTCCCAGTCCGCGCCGGGGATCTCCGGCTAGCGTAGGAGGACGCGACTGAGAGGTGCCTGAAGTGGCCGACGACGACTCCCGACCCGACGAGGGTCACAATCCCGAAGATGAGTTTCGGGACATGCTGCGCGACATCCTGAGTGGGAAGTCGTCCATCGACCCGAGCCAGCTGGCCGGCGCGGCGGGGCTTCCCAGCGACCCGGCGAGCATTTCCGCGCTGATGAATCAGTTGCAGGGTGCTCTGCGCGGCGGCGGCGACGGATCCATCAATTGGGATGCCGCCCTCAACCAGGGCCAGGAGCGCGCGGCCCAGAGCCAGCTCGACGTGACCTCGGCCGAACGCGCCGCCCTCGACCAGGCATTCCACATCGCCTCCCTCTGGCTGGACGAGGTGATCTCGGTCGCCGAGCTCACCACCCCTCCGCGCCTGATGACCCGTAAGGAATGGGTCACCGCGACCATGCCGCTCTGGACCCAGCTCGCCGAGCCCGTCGCGACCAGCATCTCCGACTCTCTGACCCGGGTGCTCACCGATCAGGCCCCGGAAGAACTCAAGGGCATGATGGCCGGTGCCGGCCAGGTGATGCGCAGCATCGGCGGCACCCTGTTCGCCATGCAGCTCGGCCAGGTCGTGGGTCAGCTGTCCAGCGAGGTCGTCTCCGGTGGAGACGTCGGCATCCCTTTGCTCAGCGACCAGCAGGCCGCTTTGCTCCCCCAGAACGTGGCCGCGTTCGGGGAAGGCCTCGACGTTCCCGCCGACCAGGTGCAGATCTACCTCGCGGTGCGCGAAATCGCCCATGCGCGCCTCTTCCGCCACTCCCGCTGGCTGCGCCTGCACCTGATCAGCTCGATCACCGACTTCGCCCGCGGCATCCACATCGACTCAAGCCGCCTCGAGCAGCTGGCCGACGGCTTCGATCCGGCCAACCCGGAAGAGCTGCGCGCCGCCATGGTCGACGGCTCGCTGATCCCGCCGAAGAGCGAGGCCCAGCTGGCCGCGCTTTCCCGGCTCGAGACGATGCTCGCCCTGATCGAGGGCTGGGTCGATGTCGTCACCCTCGAGGCCACGAGCCGGCTGCCCCGCGCGGATGCGATCGCCGAGACGGTGAAGCGGCGCCGGGCATCCGGTGGCCCCGCCGAGTCGGCGTTCGCCACCCTGGTCGGGCTCGAGCTGCGGCCCCGGCGTCTGCGCGAGGCCGCCGCGCTGTGGCAGGCCGTGACGGATGCCGTGGGCAACGAGAAGCGCGACGAACTGTGGGCCCACCCGGACCTTCTGCCCTCGTCAGCGGACCTCGACGACCCACAGGCCCTCGTGGCCCGTCTGACCAGCTCGGCGGCCGGAGCCGAGCCCGTTCTCGACGAGGTGGACCAGGCTCTGGAAGACCTGTTGCGCGACGACGACACCGAGCGGCCGCACGAGGCGTAGCGTGGCGGGCGCGGGCTAGATCAGGCCCTTCGTGTGCCAGATCGTCTTCGTCTCGATAAATGCCAGGACGCGCGCCAGGGAGGGACTCGCGGCATCCGGACCGTTCTCGGGCTGCAGCACCCGGGTGAGCGTCTCGGCCGCGTCGATCTCGAGGTGGATCCAGTCGAGATCGCCGGCGCCAACCAGGTCGAGGGCGTTGACGTCGGCGTGGCTGGCCAACCACGGCGCCATCTCGGCGGGAGACCCGGTGAGGATGTTGACTACGCCGCCGGGCACGTCGCTCGTGGCGATCACCTCG
Source organism: Cryobacterium sp. TMT2-15-1 (assembly GCF_004402345.1). Taxonomy (NCBI): domain Bacteria; kingdom Bacillati; phylum Actinomycetota; class Actinomycetes; order Micrococcales; family Microbacteriaceae; genus Cryobacterium; species Cryobacterium sp. TMT2-15-1. The sequence continues at coordinate 72,029 of NZ_SOGD01000048.1, forward strand.
CCCAGGCTGATCGCCGAGAGCGGCATGGCCTCGTTCGCGACGACGACCACGGTATTGCCTGAGACCAGCGCCGGGGCGACCGCGCTGACGAGACCGAGGAGGGAACCCCCGGTCTGCGGCGCGATGATGGCGACGACGCCCGTGGGCTCCGGCACCGTGAGGTTGAAGTAGGGTCCCGAAACCGGGTTGGCGTTGCCGGCCACCTGCAGGTACTTGTCGGCCCAGCCGGCGTACCAGACCCAGCGGTCGATGGCCTCGTCGACCTGGGCGGATGCTGCCGCGGTGCTCACTCCTTCCGACTGCACGATTTCGGCGACGAACTGGGCCCGGCGCCCCTCGAGCAACTCCGCGATGCGGTAGAGCACCTGACCGCGGTTGTAGGCCGTGGCGTCGGCCCAGCCGCCGAGGGCCGAGCGGGCGGCGACGACGGCGTCCCGGGCATCCTTGCGGCTGGCCTTCGCGGCGTTGGCGAGGAATTCCCCGTCATGGGAACGGATCTCGTAGACCCGACCCGACTCACTGCGCGGGAACTTGCCGCCGAGGTAGAGCTTGTAGGTCTTGGGAACGGCGAGGCGGGTCACTTGGCTGCCTTCTTTCGGGAAACGGGGGTCTTCTCCGCGGCCGGCGAAGCAGCGGCCGGTGCGATGGATGCCGCGGGCGCGGCCGTCACGGTGCGCGCGGCCGCGCGACCCGTGGCGGGCTTGAGGTAGGCGGCAAGCCCGTGACGGCCGCCCTCGCGCCCGTAGCCGGACTCCTTGTAGCCGCCGAATGGGCTGGCCGGGTCGAAGCGGTTGAACGTGTTCGCCCAGATCACGCCGGCACGCAACTTGTCGGCGACGGCCAGCATCCGGCTGCCCTTCTCGGTCCAGATTCCGGCGGACAGTCCGTACGGCGTGTTGTTCGCCTTGGCGATGGCCTCGGCCGGGGTGCGGAAAGTCAGCACGGAGAGCACCGGACCGAATACCTCGTCACGGGCGATGCGGTGGCTGGTGGAGACGTTGGTGAAGATGGTCGGTCTGAACCAGAAGCCGGCCTCGGGCAGCACGCAGTCCGGGCTCCAGCGCTCGGCGCCTTCCTGCTCGCCGATGTCGGTGAGCTCCCGGATGCGGGCCAGCTGCTCGGCGCTGTTGATGGCGCCGATGTCGGTGTTCTTGTCCATCGGGTCGCCGAGGCGCAGCGTGGACAGGCGCGCCTTGAGGCGGTCGATGACATCGTCGTGGATCGACTCCTGCACGAGCAGGCGGCTGCCCGCGCAGCAGACGTGGCCCTGGTTGAAGAAGATGCCGTTGACGATGCCCTCGATCGCCTGGTCGATGGGCGCGTCGTCGAAGACGATGTTCGCGGCCTTGCCGCCGAGCTCGAGGATGACCTTCTTGTCGGTTCCGGCGACCGAGCGGGCGATGGCCCGGCCGGCGCCGGTGGAGCCGGTGAACGCGACGAGGTTGACGCCGGGGTGCCCGACGAGGGCCTTGCCGGTGTCGCGGCCGCCCGTGACGATGTTGACTACGCCGGCGGGCAGGTCGGCCTGCTGCAGGATCTCGGCGAACAGCAGCGCGGTCAGGGAGGTGGTCTCGGCCGGCTTGAGCACGACCGTGTTGCCGGCGGCGAGGGCCGGGGCGATCTTCCAAGCCAGCATCAGCAGGGGGAAGTTCCACGGGATCACCTGGGCGGCGACGCCCCGCGCGGACGGCGTCGGGCCGACCCCGGCGTGGTCGAGCTTGTCGGCCCAGCCGGCGTAGTAGAAGAACCAGGCGGCAACCAGAGGCACGTCGACGTCGCGGCTCTCCTTGATCGGCTTGCCGTTGTCGAGGGTCTCGGCGACGGCAAGCTCACGGGCCCGCTCCTGCACAAGGCGGGCGATGCGGAACAGGTACTTGCCGCGATCGCTGCCGGAGAGCTTCGACCAGGTCTTGTCGTAGGCGCCACGGGCGGCGGCCACCGCCGCGTCGACATCCGCCGCGTCGGCGTGGGCGATCATTGCGATCTGCTTCTCGGTGGCCGGGTTGATGCTCTGGAACGGCTCGCCCCGACCGGCGACGAACTCCCCGTCGATGAAGAGTCCGTAGTCCCCCCGAAGGTTCAGCACGGCCTGGGACTCCGGGGCCGGAGCCCAGTCAAGAAAGCTCATGGTTATTCCAATCAAGGTTGATCGAGTTGTCGGTGATCGAGCTTGTCGAGATTCAATCGATCGTCACGTAGTCAAGGCCGGAGTAGTGTCCGGAGGTCATCTTCTGGCGCTGCATCAGCACGTCGTTCAGCAGGCTCGACGCCCCGAACCGGAACAGGCTCGGCGTGAGCCATTCCTCGCCCACGGTTTCGGCGACGGTCACGATGTATTTGGTGGCGTCTTTAGACGTGCGGATGCCGCCGGCCGGCTTCACACCGACCTTCGCCCCGGTGAGGCGATGCCAGTCGCGCACGACCTCGAGCATGGAAAGGGTCACGGGCAGGGTGGCCGCGACGGGCACCTTGCCGGTGGAGGTCTTGATGAAGTCGCCGCCGGCCAGAATGGCCAGCCACGACGCGCGGCGCACGTTGTCGTAGGTAGTGAGCTCCCCGGTCTCGAGGATCACCTTGAGGTGGGCGAAACTGCCGTCGGGGCGGCGGCAGCTCTGCTTGACCGCCACGATCTCGTCGTAGACCTGGCCGAACCTGCCGGACAGGAACGCACCACGGTCGATGACCATGTCGATCTCGTCGGCGCCGGCCGCGACGGCGTCGTGCACGTCGGCCAGCTTGATCGCGAGGGACGCGCGCCCACTCGGGAACGCGGTCGCGACGGCGGCGACGTTCACGCCGGCATCCGTGCCCGCGGAGTGCGCGGAGCCGAGAGCGGCGACGGCGTGCGGCACCATGTCGCCGTAGACGCAGACCGCGGCCACGCGAGGGCAGCTGAGGTCGCCGGCGTCGGGCGTGAGGGCTTTGCCGACCAGGGACTTCACCTTGCCGGGGGTATCGGCCCCCTCGAGGGTGGTGAGGTCGATCAGGCTGATGATCTTGTCGATCGCCCACTTTTTCGAGCTGGTCTTGATCGAGCGGGTGCCGAGGTCGGCGGCACGCTGCTCCAAGCCGACGGCGTCGATGCCGGGGATGCCGTGCAGGTAACGCCGCAGATTCGCATCCGTGGCTTCGCCGCCGATGAGCGCCAGGGCGCGTTCCCCGGTGTTCAGCTGGGCCATGGCCGTTTGGCTGGTAGTCATGAATTGTCCTTGCGGTCGGGGTGCGGTCATGCGTTTTCGCCGAGGATGGCGAGTGCGGTGTCTTCGTCGGTGACGAGCACTGTGCACAGGCCGCTGCCGACGACGGCGCGGGCGATGGAGTGTTTGGAGCCGCCGGTGATCACGGCGATGGCGGTCTTCGCGTGACGCAGCGCTTCGAGCTGGATGCCGACGGTGCGGCCGTTGAGTTCCGGGTCGACGATGTTGCCGTTGCTATCGATGTACCGGCCGACGATGTCGCCGACCGCGCCCTTGCGTACGAGCTCGGCGACCTGTTCCGCGGTGAGGTAGCCGCTGTCGACGAGAGCCGAGTTTTGGTCGGCCTGGCCGGCGCTGAACAGGTAGGCGGATGCCGCGGAGCCGAGGTTCAGCACGGCGGCGACGGAGCGGTCGGCTTCGATCGCGATCTTGGTGTCGAGGCGCTCGAGGATGGCGGGGCTCGGCAGCAGCGTCGCCGCCCCCGAGGCCTTGTGAGCGATGGTGACGGCCGTCGCGGCTGCGGTGCCGGCGCGCCGGTTGAGGCTGACTCCGCCGTTGATCTGCACGACGTTGACGCCGTTGGCCCAGCCCTGGGCCAGGTGCAGCGACACCTCGTGCAGGGTGCGGCCCCAGCTGATGCCGAACGTTCGCGGCACCGGGCGGAGGCCCGTGAGGTAGTCGGCGGCAGCTTGAGCGGTGCGGGACTGGAGTTCTTCGTCAGTGGAGACGCCGGCGGAGGAGACGACGATGGCATCCGTCAGGTGCGTGGTCTCGCGCAGCCGGCGTTCGATGGAGAGGCGACGGGCGCGCGGATGCACGATTTCGATGCGGATGAAGCCACTGGCCTTAGCCTGGGCGAGGAGCCGGCCCACCTTCCAGCGGGTGAGGCGGAGAACGGTGCCGATTTCGTCCTGCGTCTTGTTTTCCTCATAGTAGAGCTCGGCCGCGCGAATGGACAAGAGTTCGTCGGTGTCCGTCATGGTGCTCCGTTCCGTTCGGGTCCAGCCTAAGTCGCCGGTCTCCCCCGATCAACGCCTGTTGGTCATGTTGCTCATCTGCGCATTCGGGCATCGACACCGCATCTCAGCACGCCCTAGGCTGATCTCATGCCCACCAGCTACGCTCTCGCCGTCGACCTCGGCGGCACCAAGGTTGAAGCCGCACTCGTCGACGAGCAGGGGGTCGTGCTCGCCGCCAGCCGGCACCGCGCCCTCACCGGCCCGGTGAAAACCGCCGACGAACTTGCGGACAGTGTACGGACCGTCGTGACGCACGCCCGAGCGAGCCTGCCGGCCGGAGACGCCCTCCTCGGCGTCGGCATCGGCACCGCCGGACCGATCACCGTGGACACGGGCACGGTCTCTCCGTTGAACCTGCCGGCCTGGCGGGATTACCCCTTACGGGACTGTGTCGCGGCCCTCGTGCCCGATGCGCCCGTGCGCCTGCGTCTGGACGGCCTCTGCATCACGCTCGCCGAGCACTGGCTCGGCGCCGGGAGGGGCGCCGACAGCCTGATGGGCATGGTCGTGTCCACCGGCGTCGGCGGCGGCCTGATCCTGGGTGGGTCCACCGTTTCCGGGGCCACCGGCAATGCCGGGCACATCGGGCACATCGAAGTCGGCGGGTTCGACGACGCCTGCGCCTGCGGCGGCACCGGATGCCTCGAGGCCGTCGCGTCCGGACCGCGCACCGTGGCCTGGGCGCGCGCCGAGGGCTGGCCGGGCCTTACCGGCGAAGATCTCTCGGCCGCGTACGCCGCAGGAGACCCGATCGCAATCAGTGCGGTCAAGCGCTGCGGCCAGGCCATCGGCCAGGCGATCGCCTCCGCGACGAACCTCGTGGACCTCGACGTGGTGGCGATCGGCGGCGGCTTCTCACACGTCACGCCGGACCTGTTCGACTACGTGCGAGCGGCCGTCGCCGAGCGCACGGTGTTCTCCTTCGCGACCCGGGTGCGCGTCGTCGCATCCGCTCTCTCCGGCGACGGCCCACTGATCGGCGCCGCGGCGCTCATCCACCGCGCCGATCTGGTCGCCTGAGGCGCCCGCGCCCGCTGCACGGCGTCGGCGAGGGCAGCGGCCAGGGCGGTGCCGATCAGGAAGGCGAGCGGCCAGGTCCAGCCGCCGGTCAGCTGGTGCAACGGCCCGAAAGGCAGCCGCCTGACCAAGTAGCCGGCTCGCAACAGCGAGATGCCCGGTCAGGCCAGGATGCCCGGTCAGGCCAGGATGCCGCGGACCTTGTCCACGTCGTCGTGCATCTGCACGATCAACGGTTCGATTCCGGTGAACGCGACCATGCCGCGGATACGTTCGACGAAGGACACCTCCACCACATGGTCGTACAGGTCGATGTCCTGGTCGAGCACAAAGGCCTCGACCTGCTTCTGCGCCACACCGTCGAAGGTGGGGTTGTTGCCCACCGAGATGGCCGCCGGGTAGCGGACACCGGCATCCGTCAGCCAGCCCGCGTAGACCCCGTCCGCGGGGATGAGCCCCTCGGACGCCGGTGACAGGTTGGCCGTGGGAAAGCCGAGTTCGCGACCCCGCTTCGCACCGTGCACGACCTCGCCGCGCACGGTCGGGTTGTGCCCGAGCAGGGTGGTGGCCGCGCCGACCTCGCCGCGGGAGAGCAGCTCGCGGATCCAGGTCGACGAGACCCGGCGCATCCGGTCTGGTTTCACGTCGTCGATCAGGCGCACGGTGAACCCGAACCGGTCCCCCAGCTCCTGCAGTAGGTGCACATCGCCGGCGCCGCGAGCGCCGAACCGGAAGTCGCGGCCGACCAGAACGGTGCGCGTGTGAAGCCCCTGCACCAGGATGCTCTCAATGAAGTCCTCGGGCGACAGAGCGGCCAACGCCGCGGTGAACTCGAGCAGGAGGGTGGCGCGCACGCCGGTCTCGGCGAGCAGGGCAAGCTTCTGTTCGGTGCTGATCAGGGTCTGTGGGCACTCCTGGGGGGCAAGCACGGCGAGCGGATGCCGGTCGAAGGTCACCACCACGGAGGCCAGTCCGGCGCTGTCGGCGAGTGCCTGCAACTCGGCGATGACCGCGCGGTGCCCCGCGTGCACACCATCGAACTTGCCGATGCTGACCGCGGAGGCCGGCCAGTCGGCCGGGATGTCGGCTATGCCGCGCAGCACCTTCACTCGCGCACCTTCCCGCTCCGGGACAGCCACCACATGCCCAGGACCGGCAGCACGAGCGGGATGAAGAGGTAGCCGCGGCCGTACAGCGACCAGACCGAGTCGTGCGGAAACAGGGCCGGGTCGACGAGGCTGAGGGTGCCGACCACAAGCACGCCGGCGAGCTCGAAGCCGATCGTGATCCAGGCCACCCGGCGCCAGCGTCCGCCGCTCCTGATCAGGGCCACCGTGGCGACGATGTAGACGACCGCGGCCAGAGCGGACAGTGAGTAGGACAACGGTGCCTCGGCAAATTTAGAGGCGATCTGCACGAAGGAGCGGCCCGTGGCGGCGAGCGCGAGGAGGCCGTAGACGGCGATCAGCACGCGTCCGCTGCCGGTCACCGGGGTCGGCCGAGCGGTCTGGGCGGGCGTCCCTGCGGCGTTGCTCTGCTGTGCGGTCATGGCTTACTGATTATCGCAGCATCCGTGGATCCGATTTCACGGGCGCCGGACTTCTCGGCCCTGAATCTCACAGGCCCTGAATCTCACAGGCCCTGGATCTCACAGGCCCTGGATCTCACAGGCCCTGGACGGTCCAGATCTGCCACATCCGGTAGACCATCACGGCCACGCCCAGCCCGCCGACGCCCAGGATGACCGTGCTCCAGCGGCTGCGTTCGATCAGCGCCCAGGCTGCGGCGGCCACGGGCACGAGAATGGCGCTGATCAGGTAGGTGTAGAACTCGAGCAGGCTGCCGGTCGCGGTGTTGCCCGTGAGTGGGGCGACGATCGCGACGACGAGCTGCACGATCAGCAGCAGCTCTACGAGCGCGGTGGCACCCATGGTGAGGTCGCTGGGTTTGCGCCCGGCCAAGCCGAGGGCGATGCAGAGCAGGCCGGTGAGGGTGGCCACAGCCAACTGGAGCCACATGAACCACTCGATCATGCGGTGGCCTCCGGGGATGCCGCGGGTTGCGGGGCATCGGCGACCTGATCGGGCGGAAAGTTGAGCAGGGACTTGGCGTGGTCGCCACGGTACTCGACCAGGCCGACCAACCGGCCGTCCGGCGCGACCGCGGCCACCGGGCCGACCGGAACCGCGGTGCCGGCTTCGGCGTCGGCGCCGACTGCACCGTCCACCGCGATGCGCTTGCCGTGTCCGAGGTCGATGGCCTGCTGCTCTGTCAGGTCGAGGCGTCCCAGGATGCGCGTGGCGGCATCCGTCGGGCCGATCAGTCCGGCGGCGACGTCGAGCTCGGCGAGCGGCTGGGCCATGTCGATGCCGAACGGGCCGATCCGGGTTCGGCGCAGGCTGGTGAGGTGGCCGCCGACATGAAGGGCGGCGCCGAGGTCGCGGGCCAGCGCCCGGATGTACGTGCCGGAGGAGCACTCCACCCGCACCTCGAGGTCGAGGAACCCGTCGGCCGGGGTCAGGGAGAGCAGCGCGAACGCGCTCACGGTGACGGGGCGGGCCGGCAGGTCCACTTCTTCGCCGGCGCGCACCCGGGCGTAGGCGCGCTTGCCGTCGATCTTGATGGCGCTGACGGAGCTGGGCTGCTGCGCGATGGCGCCGGTGAGGGCGCCGATTCCGGCCGCGACGGCTTCCGGCGTGACGGCGGCCACGGCGTCGACGGATGCCCGCGCCAACTCTTCACCCTCGGCGTCGTCGGTCGTCGTCGACGCACCCAGTCGAATTGTCGCCAGGTATTCCTTGTCGAGGCCGACGACGTACGTCAGCAGGCGGGTGGAACTGTTGATGCCGAGGACCAGCAGGCCGGTGGCCATCGGGTCCAGCGTGCCGGCATGACCGACCTTGCGGGTGCCGGCCAGGCGGCGGGTGCGGGCGACGGCGTCGTGGCTGGTCCAGCCCTGGGGCTTGTCGACCAGGAGGAGGCCGCTGACGGTGGCGCCGACCTTCGTCGACCGCTGCCCGGGCGTCCGTTCGACTGTCGGTTCGCTGGCTGGCCCGCCGGATACTTCGTTCATTCTTGACATGGTATCCGGCCCCGGCCCGGCGCTGACCCATCGGGCGCGACCTAGGCTGGGGGGATGAATATTGCGGTGATCGGAGCCGGCGCCCTCGGCGGCACGTTCGCGACCCTGCTCGCCCGGGCCGGTCATACGGTCACCGTGACAGCGCGCGCACCGGCGCTTACGGCCATCCGGGCCGAGGGAATTTCCCTGACCGGGGCCTTCGGAACCGTACGCCAGCATCCGCTCGCGCTCGAACGTCTGGCCCGAACCCCTCAGCTGACGCTCATCTGCACCAAGGCCCAGGATGCGGCGGCGGCCATCGGCGAGAACGCCCGGGTTCTCGACGGCTCCCCCGTGATCGTCGTGCAGAACGGCCTCGACGGGGTGCGCACCGCGGGCTCTCTGCTGCCCCGCTCGGACTGCTTCGGCGCCCTGTCGATCATCGCGGCGAACTACGCGGCACCCGGACAAGTGACGATCACAACCGCCGCGCCCACCTATCTGGGCCGGGGAACCGGCGCCGCGGATGCCGCCACGCTCGCCTGGCGGGACGTGCTCGCCGGCGCCGTGCCCACCGTCGCCCTCGACAACTTCGTCGGCGCCCAGTGGACCAAACTCGTCGTCAACATGCTCAACGCACTACCCGCGATCACCGGGATGAGCGTTCAGAATGTCATCGACCACGCCGGGCTGCGCCGCGTGATGACCGAGAGCATGCGCGAGACCGTGGGGGTGGGGATGAAGCGCGGGGTGCGTTTCGGCAGCCTGCAGGGGCTCAGCGACCGGCCGTTGAGAGCCTTCTCGCGGCTGCCGCCGGCCCTTGGCCAGGTGCTGCCGCTGAGGCTGAAGGCCCGCATGGGCGACGTGCCGAACCTGGGTTCGACGCAGCAGAGCCTGAAGCGCGGGCAGCTCACCGAGGTCGACTTTCTCAACGGCGCGGTGGTGCGGGAAGCCGCCCTGGCCGGCGTGCGGGCGCCCGTGAACGAGCTACTGACCACTCTCGTGCACGAGGTCGAGGCACGCGGGGTGCCGCTGGCACCGTACGACGTGCTCGAGCGGTTCGCGGCGCTGCGCCACTGACCGTCGCGACCCGTGACCCCGATCAGCAGCTGTCGAGGAACACACGGCGCGGGTCGGCCGGGTTGCTCACGTCGACGATGGCCGTGGCCCGGCCGCGCGGACGCACCTCGCCGCGATACAGCCGGTCGGCGACCTCGTGTTCGGTGACCGTGCCGGCGTCCTCGGCACCGCCTGGTCCGAAGCGCACAACGTCCGCCTCGGTCTCCACCAGAACGCTATACGACCATAGGTCGCGCAACTCCTTGCGATTCAGGTACTCGCCGTCGAGAATCAGCGTGGCGTCGGACGGCCCGGTCAGCCAGGTCGGCTGGATCCAGGCATCCCGGTCGGCGTCGAACGCCCGCGTGACGAAACCGGTGCTGCCACCCAGCCGGAACGGGTCGAGCAGCACGCGCCGCAGCAGCGAGAAATCGTACAGGTGGCGCAGCAGCCGCTCGGGAGATTCCGGGCCGAAGCGCTCCTGCTCCGCGCGCGACCGCCGGAAATCGCGCAGGGAGGCTGAGAACACCGGATGCTCCCGCTCACCGAACACGGCGGCCAGGTCGTCGGCGAAAGCGGCGCGCTCCGCGGCCTCCGCGCCGTCGATGGCGACGACCGTGCGACCGAGCCCGTAGACGCCAAGGATTTCGGTCGTGAGTTCCCGCAGGAACTCGATCCGGGGAGTGGAGGCAAGCTGCATCTTTCGAGCCTAGGTTAGAACGGTGAATGCCACGCTCACGCTCGCTCCTGCAGCCGGCTCCCCTGCCCTCAGCCTCGCCATCAACGCCTGGTTCCGGGGCAATGCCCGCGACCTGCCCTGGCGCCGGCACGGCTTCGGCGCCTGGGGCGTGCTGGTGAGCGAGTTCATGCTGCAGCAGACCCCGGTGAACCGGGTGATTCCCCGCCTCGCGGAGTGGCTCGAGCGCTGGCCGACACCGGGTGACCTCGCGGCGGTCCCGCCCGGCGAGGCGGTGCGCGCCTGGGCAAACCTGGGTTACCCTCGCCGGGCTCTGTGGCTCCACGCGGCCGCGGTGGAGATCACCGAGCGGCACGATGGGGTGGTCCCCGCCGACGTCGACGCCTTGCTGGCCCTCAGCGGGATCGGCGACTACACGGCCAGGGCGGTCGCCGCGTTCGCCTACGGCCTGCGGCATCCGGTCGTCGACACCAACACCCGGCGCGTCATCGCGCGCGCCGTGGCCGGCCAGGCCGAACCGGCCCCACCCAGCCGCACCCGCGACCTGGACGCCATGAGCGCGCTGCTCCCTCTCCCCGTGAGCGACGCCGCCGTATTCAACGCCGGCATGATGGAGCTGGGCGCCGTGGTCTGCACCGCCAGGAGCCCCCGGTGCGATGACTGCCCCATCCGCGCCGCCTGCGCCTGGCGCCTGGCGGACTACCCGCCCTATTCCGGCCCGCGCAAAGCCGTGCAGAAGAAGTTCGAGGGCAGTGACCGAAAGGTGCGAGGCTTGATCATGGCCCAGCTTCGCGCCACGCGGCACCCGGTGACGGATGCCGAGATCACCGGCCTGTGGGCCGACTCACCGCAGCGCGACCGGGCTTTGGCGGGCTTGCTGTCCGACGGCCTCGCCGTTGCCACCTTGCCCGGGGAGTACATCCTGCCGCAGGGATAAGCCCCTTCGGGCGCGAAAAAGGCCGAACCGGCCCGCACACCGCTGACGGATGGTGCGGGACGGCACGGCCGGCCGGTCACTGACCGGCAGGTGGTGCATCCTTACTTCTGCGAATCCGAACCGGCGGGAACGTCGGCGGGAACGTTGGCGGGAACTTCGGCATGTTGGCCGCCCGCGGGCTGCGCCACGTCGTCGTCCTCGTCGTCGTCGTCACCTTCGTCCTCATCGTCGTCGTCGTCTTCGTCTTCGGCGAATTCGCGCGGCTTGACGTAGGGGTCCTCGTCGCCGGCATACTTCGCCGTCCGAGCCTGCTCCTCGACCTGAGTGTCGCGCTCGCGCGCCTCACGCAGCAGGTCGTCGATCAGGGCCGCGTTCTCCGGGATGGCGTCCGCGATGAATTCGAGCGACGGCGTCAGCCGGGCGGTGATGTTCTTACCGACCTCGCTCCTCAGCATGCCGGTGGCCGCCTTGAGCGCTGCCGCGCTGTCGGCTCGTTCCTCCGCCGAACCGTAGACCGTGTAGAACACCGAGGCGTGCTGCAGGTCACCGGTCACCTTCACGTCGGTGATGGTCACAAAACCGAGCCTCGGATCGCGGAGTCCGCGTTCGATGCGCTTGGCCACGATGACCTTGATGCGGTCGGCCATTTTCCTGGCGCGTGCCGGATCTGCCATTGTCTAACTCCTATTGTCGAAAAACTGCCGAAGGAGCGGGCCCCGCCTCGTCCCTGTTCAGGAACCCGGCGAAACCCGCACCCATCTTCCGTAGGTCGTTAGACCCGCGGCTTTTCCTTCATTTCGATCGTCTCGATCTCGTCACCGATCTGGATGTCGTTGAATTTGCCTAGGCCGATACCACACTCGAAGTCCGTACGGACCTCGGTGACATCGTCCTTGAACCGGCGCAGCGACTCGATGCCCAGGTTGTCTCCCACGACGACACCGTTGCGGATGACCCGCGCCTTGGCGTTCCTCGTGATGACGCCCGATCGTACGATGACGCCGGCGACGTTTCCGAACTTGGAGGAGCTGAATACCTCGCGGATCTCGGCGACACCACTCTGCACCTCTTCGAACTCGGGCTTGAGCATTCCCTTAAGGGAGTTCTCGATGTCCTCGAGTGCGTTGTAGATGACCGAGTAAAAGCGCACATCCACGCCTTCACGGGCTGCGCGTTCGCGTGCCTTCGTGTCGGGGCGCACGTTGAAGCCGATGATGATGGCGTTGTCGACGGTGGCGAGGTTGACGTCGCTCTCCGTGACCGCACCGACACCACGGTGGATGATGCGCAGCTGAACCGAATCGTCGACCTCGATCTTGAGAAGCGACTCTTCCAGGGCTTCAACAGCACCGGAAACGTCACCCTTGATGATGAGGTTGAGTGATTCGACCTTGCCCTCTTCGAGTGCACGGGTGAAGTCTTCGAGGCTGATCCGCTTACGGGCCTTGGCCAGCAGGGCGTTGCGCTCGGCGGCTTCGCGCTTCTCGGCGATCTGACGAGCCGTGCGATCTTCCTGGATCACCAGGAAGGTGTCGCCGGCACGCGGAACGCTGGAGAGGCCCTGAACCTGGACGGCACGGGACGGGGTTGCGGCGAGCACGGGCACTCCGTTCTCGTCTGCCATCGCACGAACGCGGCCGTAGGCCGTGCCCGCCACGATGGAGTCCCCGACGTTCAGTGTTCCCGACTGGATGAGCACGGTCGCCACGGCGCCACGACCCTTGTCGAGGCGAGCCTCGATGGCCACGCCGCGAGCGTCCTTGTCCGGGTTGGCCCGCATGTCGAGACCGGCGTCAGCGGTGAGGAGCACGGCGTTCAGGACTTCCTGGATGCCGGTGCCCTGCTTCGCCGACACGTCGACGAACATGACGTCTCCACCGTATTCTTCGGCGACGAGACCGAACTCCGTGAGCTGCTGGCGCACCTTCTGCGGGTTGGCGCCGGGCTTGTCGATCTTGTTGACTGCAACCACGATCGGCACGTTGGCGGCCTGGGCGTGGTTGAGCGCCTCAATCGTCTGCGGCATGATGCCGTCGTCCGCCGCGACCACGAGGATCGCAATGTCCGTCACCTGGGCACCACGGGCACGCATGGCGGTGAACGCCTCATGGCCCGGTGTGTCGATGAAGGTGATGGCGCGTTCAATGCCCTCGTGTTCGGTGATGACCTGGTAGGCACCGATGTGCTGCGTGATTCCGCCGGCTTCGCCCGCGGCCACCTTCGCATTGCGAATGGCGTCCAGGAGCGCGGTTTTACCGTGGTCGACGTGACCCATGACGGTGACGACGGGGGGACGGGCGACAAGCTCGTCATCCGTCTCGTCTTCCAGCTCCTGGTCGATGTCGATGTCGAAGGCGAGCAGCAGCTCGCGGTCTTCGTCGTCGGGAGAGACCATCTGGATCTTGTAACCGAGCTCGGAGCCGAGCACGTCGAACGTGGCCTCGTCGAGCGATTCGGTTGCCGTGGCCATCTCACCGAGGTGGAACAGGACCGTGACCAGGTTTCCGGGGCTCGCGTCGATCTTGTCGGCGAAGTCCGTGATGGACGCACCGCGGCGCAGACGCACCACGGTTCCGCCATCGCCGCGGGGTACGCTCACGCCACCCAGCGACGGAGCCTCGCGCAGCTCGAACTCTGCTCTCTTCGTCCGCTTGGACTTGCGGGCCTTGTTCTTGCCGCCACCGCGACCGAACGCACCAGCGGTTCCGCCGCCGGGGCCGCGACCGCGACCACCGGCGCCGCCACCACCGGCAGGACGGGGCGGGCCGAAGCCGGGGGCTCCGGCCGGGGCGCCACCAGGACGTTGGAAGCCGGGGCGTGCGCCGCCGGCACCACCCGGAGCGCCACCGGGACGCTGGAACGCACCCGGACGCTGACCGAAACCGGTCGGGCGCGGAGCCTGCCCGGGGCCACCCGGACGAGGTGCACCGGGGCGCGGGGCCGCGGGGCGCGGAATGTTACTGGGCGAAGACGTGGACGGCGGGCGCTGGCCCATGCCCTGCGCGCTCGCAAACGGGTTGTTGCCGGGACGCGGACTCGGGGTCTTGCCCATGCCCTGGTTGCTGGCGAACGGATTGTTGCCCGGACGAGCCGTCGGCGGCTTCGGCACGGACGCACCGGGCTTGGCTGCGCCCGAAGCGCCACCCGCGGTCTTGGCGACCGGGGCATCCGTCGCGGTCACGGTCTCGGTGACGATCGCGGCGGCCGCAGCCTTCTCGGCGGCGGCGGCCTTCTCGGCAGCCTGAGCCTGACGCTCGGCGACGGTGAGCGGGGCAGTCGGCATCGGCGGGGCGTCCGCGGCGGGCGCAGCTGCGGGGACCTCGACGACGGGACGTGCACCCGGCTTGACGGCCAACTTTGCCGGGGACGGACGTGCGCCGCCCGGCTTCGCGGGGGTTGTCGCGGCGACGGGGGTGGTGCCCGCTGGGGCTGTAGCAGTGGCGGCGGGAGCCGCGGTGCTGGAGCCATCGGCCGCCAGGGCGGCGCGCAGACGGCGCGCTACCGGGGGTTCGACGCTACTGGACGGCCCCTTGACGAACTCGCCCATCTCTTTCAATTTAGCAAGGGCAACCTTGCTGTCGACGCCGAGCTCGCTAGCGATCTCGTGTACGCGTGGTTTCGCAGCCACAATTCTCCTGTTCCGGGTCTGCACCCGGAAAGGGGCAGACCGTTAGTAACGGACGGGTCTCATTTCGAGCCGCTCATTAGTTATCCATAAGCCTGTTCAGCCTGTTCTCTAGTTGATTCGCGTCCATTGAACTGGTCACGCGAAGGGCACGCCCGAAAGCGTGTCGCCGCAGTGCGTCCTGGAAGCACGCGGTAGTGGGATGCAACCACGCACCTCGCCCAGGCAGAGTGGCGGTTTCATCCACCACGAGTTCCGATTCTCGGGCTACAACCCTCAGAAGTGAGGATCGCGGAGCGCGCAAACGGCATCCAATGCACGTTCTAACGGGATTCATCGTACCCCCTATTCCGTGTCCTCCAGAATGCTGTCCGGCTGAATGTCGATTTTCGCACCCGTGAGCTTGGCCGCGAGGCGCGCATTCTGGCCTTCCTTGCCGATCGCCAGTGACAGCTGGTAGTCGGGAACGAGGGCTCGGACGGCCTTGATCGATTCGTCGATCACATAGGAACTGGTGACCTTGGCCGGCGACAGTGCGCTCGCGACGAAGGTGGCCAGGTCTGGCGAGTAGTCGACGATGTCGATCTTCTCGTTGTTGAGCTCCACGGTGACGGCGCGCACGCGCTGGCCGAGCTCGCCGATGCAGGCGCCCTTGGCGTTGACGCCGGGCTCCGTGGCGCGAACGGCCATCTTGGTGCGGTGACCGGCCTCACGGGCAAGCGAGACGATTTCGACGACGCCGCTGGCGATCTCCGGCACCTCGAGGGCAAACAGCCGACGCACCAGCGAGGGGTGCGTGCGGGACACGGTGATCTGCGGGCCTTTGAGGCCCTTGCCGACGGCAGTGACATAGACGCGAATGCGCTGTCCGTGCACGTAGCTCTCGCTCGGCACCTGCTCCTCGGGCGGCAGGATCGCCTCGATCGTGCCCAAGTCGACGTGGATCATGCGCGGGTTCGGACCCTGCTGGATGATCCCGGCGACGATCTCACCCTCGCGGCCCTTGAATTCGCCGAGCACAGCGTCATCGGCCAGGTCGCGCAGGCGCTGGTTGATGACCTGCTTGGCCGCGAAGGCCGCAATGCGACCGAAGTCGGTGGGGTTGTCGACGGCTTCGCCGACGACGTTGCCCTCTTCGTCGTGTTCGGGCACAAAAATGTCGACGTGGCCGGTCTTGCGGTCGAGGACGACGCGCGCTTCCGGCTCTTCCTCGACGGCCTGCTTCGTGGAGACTTCACCCTGCTGGGTGTGCTTCACGTAGGCCGTCAGAATTGCTTGCTCAATGATCCGCACGAGTTCCTCGAAGGGAATCTCTTTCTCGCGCTCCAACTGCCGCAACACGCTGAGGTCGATGTCCATGGCCGGCCTCCTCTATTCAGATCTTGCCGCCGCGAAACTGCGCAACGGGCTCGTCTTAGATTAGCCGACTCCCCGGACGCCCGTCACCCGTCCCCGGCCCGTTCCGCGCCGAAACCGCCTTCCCCTCGGCCCGCACGCGGCGCTACGCTGGGCGGATGGCCGCCGATTCCGTATCTGACAACGCTCAGCATGCTGCACGCACCGCCGAGGGCAGCCGCACCTTCCAACTTCTGGCCCGCGCCGGTTATGCGGTGAACGGCCTGCTTCACGTCATGATCGGCGCCATCGCAATCAGCGTGGCAACGGGCGCCGGTGGCGAGTCGGCAGACCAGTCTGGCGCGCTCGGGCAGTTGGCCCAAACCCCCGGCGGCGTGTTCGTGCTCTGGACGGTGGTTCTCGGCCTGTCCTCGCTCGGCCTCTGGTATCTGGTACAGGTGTTCCTTGAACCCGCCCAAGATCCGAAACGCAAGTGGGCCCACCGCGCCGTCCTGATCGGCAAGGGTGTCGTCTTCCTGTTCATCGCGGGGACGGCGTTCACGTTCGCCCGCGGAGCCTCGGCAAGCTCGTCGGAAACAGCCAGCGACTCGACCGCGAGACTGCTGTCGATTCCCGGGGGCGTCGTGCTGCTCTTCGTCGCAGGCCTGGCCGTGGTCTCGATCGGCGGCGTCTTCGTTCACCGCGGGGCCAGCCACGGCTTCACCGACAGCATCACGGTGCCCGGCGGCCCGGCCGGCACGGTGGTCGTCATCCTCGGAACCGTGGGCTACATAGCGGAGGGCATCGCGCTGTCCGCCGTGGGCATCCTCTTCACCGTGGCGGCTTTCACGCTCGACCCGGAGAAGGCCACCGGCATGGACGGTGCGCTGAAGTCACTCGTGGCGCTGCCGTTCGGGGTGGCAATCCTGGTGCTGGTCGGCGCCGGAGTGATCGCTTATGGCGTGTACTGCTTCGCCCGGGCCCGGCTCGCCCGCCTCTGAACCTTCAGCCGGGCCGGGCACTCAGGCGACGCTGGCGGCCAGCTCGGCAACGGCCACCTGGGTGCGATCACCGGTGCGACGGTCCCAGAGTTCCACGATGCCGTCGGCGGCTCCACGGCCCACGATGACGATGACGGGGATGCCGATCAGTTCCGCGTCGCCGAACTTGACGCCCGGCGACACCTTGCGGCGGTCGTCGTAGAGCACGTCGCGCTGGATGCCTTCCAGCATGGCGACAACGGTTTCGGCAGTCTCGAAGACGACATCATCCCGGCCGGTGGCGATCACGTGCACGTCGAACGGTGCGACCGTCTCGGGCCAGATCAGGCCCTTCGGGTCGTTGTTGAGTTCGGCGATGGTGGCGAGGATGCGGGTGACGCCGATGCCGTAGGAACCCATCGTGACCGTGACGAGCTTGCCGTTCTCGTCGAGAACCTTGAGCCCGAGCGCCTCAGCGTACTTTCGGCCGAGTTGGAAAACGTGGCCGATCTCCATGCCGCGGGCCAGCTCCACCGGGCCGGAGCCGTCGGGCGCGGGGTCGCCGACGCGAACCTCGGCGGCCTCGACGGTGCCGCCCAGCTCGAAATCCCGGCCGGCGACGAGACCGAAGACGTGGCGGCCGGGCTCGTTCGCGCCCGTGATCCACTCGGTGCCCTCCACGACGCGCGGGTCAACCAGAAAGCGGATGCCGGTGGTCGACTTCTCACCGAACACCGCTCCGTTCGCGCTCCAGGGTCCGATGTAGCCTTTGACCAGCCCGGGGAACTTGGCAAAATCCGTTTCGTTCGCGGCCTCGACCTCGGCGGGGGTGACGGCCACCTCGACGCGCTTGAGGTCCACCTCGCGGTCGCCGGGGAGGCCGATCACAAGGAGTTCACGGGTGCCGTCGGGTTGGATGAGCGCGAGGACGACGTTCTTGAGGGTGTCCGCGGCGGTCCAGGCGCGGCCGTCGGGACGCGGATGGTCGCTGTTGGCCCGGTCGACCAGGGTCTGGATGGTGGGGGTGTCCGGGGTGTCGAAGACCTCGGCGGTGGGGAAGCCAGCCCAGTCGATCGATGGCGGGACGATCGTGCGGAAGGCCTCGATGTTGGCCGCGTAGCCGCCGGCCGAGCGCACGAAGGTGTCTTCGCCGACCGGGGTCGGGTGCAGGAACTCTTCGCTCTTGGAGCCGCCCATTGCGCCGGCATCCGCCTGAACGATGACGTACTCGAGGCCGAGCCGGGTGAAGATGCGCTCGTAGGCGTCGCGCTGAGCCTGGTAGCTCGTGTCGAGGCCGGCATCCGTGTAGTCGAAGGAGTAGGCATCCTTCATCGTGAATTCGCGACCGCGCAGCAGTCCGCCGCGGGATCGGGCCTCGTCGCGGTACTTGTCCTGGATCTGGAAGATGGACAGGGGCAGGTCCTTGTAGGAACTGTAGAGGTCCTTCACGAGGAGTGTGAAGACCTCTTCGTGGGTGGGGGCGAGGAGCATGTCGCTGCCCTTGCGGTCCGTGAGCCGGAAGAGGCCGTCGCCGTATTCGTCCCAGCGGCCCGTGATCTCGTAGGGTTCCCGCGGCAGCAGGGCCGGGAAGTGCACCTCGAAGGCGCCGGCCGCGGCCATCTCCTCGCGCACGATCGTCTCGATCTTGGCCTTGACGCGCAGGCCGATCGGCAGCCACGCAAAGATTCCGGGGGCCTGGCGGCGGATGTAGCCGGCGCGCACCAGCAGGCGGTGGCTGGTGACCTCGGCGTCCGAGGGGTCTTCGCGGAGGGTACGGAGGAAGTAGTTGGACATACGAGTAGGCACTCACCTACTTTACGACGCGCGGACAGACGTCGCGGCGCACCCGGTGGACGGCGGCGCCCGTTCCGCGGTCCGCCGGCTTCCGCAGCCAGCGCCGCGAACCGTCTGACCGAGGTGCCGCCAGCGGTGGTCGAGCTCGCCGAGACCTGGCGACCCGACGTGCGGAGGCTCCCGCCTCGGGCATCCGTTGCGGCCGGTCGCTAACCTCGGAGGTTTTTTCGCAACACGCCGCACAATGCGGCGCCAAAACCGGTGTTTCCCAAAAATCTCCGCGTTGACGTGACGACGGATGCCCATGACGAGTATGCGCGGCTGGCCCAGCGACGCGACTTGGCGAAGGGGACTCGCCGAACTCGGTGGATCTCGACTAGTTGGATCCGACCGTCACGACGGGAGCGCCGAGGGAGTCTTCGCTCGGCGGCATCTCGGCGGCCATCCGGTTGGCCTCCTCGATCAGGGTCGCGACGATCTCCGACTCCGGCACGGTCTTGATGACCTCGCCGCGCACGAAGATCTGGCCCTTGCCGTTACCCGACGCCACGCCGAGGTCGGCGTCGCGGGCCTCGCCCGGACCGTTCACGACACAACCCATCACGGCAACCCGGAGCGGCACGGTCATGCCCTCGAGGCCGTCGGTGACGTCGTTGGCGAGCTTGTACACGTCGACCTGCGCGCGACCGCAACTCGGGCAGGACACGATCTCCAGCTTGCGCTCGCGCAGGTTCAGTGACTGCAGGATCTGCAGACCCACCTTGATTTCCTCGGCCGGGGGCGCGCTCAGCGACACCCGGATGGTGTCACCGATGCCTTCGCCGAGCAGGATACCAAACGCCGTGGCGCTCTTGATGGTGCCCTGGAACGACGGTCCGGCCTCGGTGACGCCGAGGTGCAGGGGCCAGTCGCCGCGTTCGGCGAGCAGCCGGTAGGCCTTGACCATGATCACCGGGTCGTTGTGCTTGACGGAGATCTTGAAGTCGTGGAAGTCGTGTTCCTCGAACAGGCTGGCTTCCCAGACGGCGCTCTCGACGAGCGCCTCCGGGGTGGCCTTGCCGTACTTCTGCAGCAGGCTCGGCTCGAGCGAGCCGGCGTTGACGCCGATGCGGAGGGAGACGCCGGCTGCTTTGGCCGCGGCGGCGATCTTGCCGACCTGGTCGTCGAACTTGCGAATGTTTCCCGGGTTGACGCGCACGGCGGCACAGCCGGCGTCGATCGCGGCGAACACGTAGCTCGGCTGGAAGTGGATGTCGGCGATGACCGGGATCTGGCTCTTCATCGCGATGATCGGCAGCACCTCGGCGTCGTCGCGGCTGGGCACGGCGACGCGCACGATGTCGCAGCCGGATGCCGTCAGCTCGGCAATCTGCTGCAGGGTCGCGTTGATGTTCGTGGTCGGCGTCGTCGTCATCGACTGCACGCTCACGCGCGCGTCACCGCCGACGAGTACCTTGCCGACCTTGATCTGACGCGTCTTGCGACGCGGAGCGAGTACTTCAGGTACTTTGGGCATTCCCAGGTTGATTGCAGCCACGGCGACAGCTTACGCGGCGAGACCGGGCGAAATCTGAACGGATGCCGGATGACTCCCGACGGTCGGGGCCACCGCCGGAACGCATCGCCACACCTACCCGATCGGCCCTCGGCCCGATCGGTCTTCTGAAGGAGATCCGCTATGAACCACAGTGCCGTGAACAGCAGCGACGTCGTCATCCTCGCGGGCTCGCGCACACCGCAGGGGCGGGTGAACGGGCAGCTCGCCGGCCTCACCGCCGTGCAGCTGGGGACCGCTGCCATCACTGGTGCGCTCGCCCGCGCCGGCGTGACACCCGACCAGGTGCAGTTCGTGCTGATGGGCCAGGTCCTGCAGGCCGGCTCCGGCCAGAACCCGGCCCGGCAGAGCGCGATCGGCGCCGGCATCCCGTGGAACGTTCCGGCGATGACTCTGAACAAGGTGTGCCTCTCGGGGTTGGCCGCCGTGATCGACGCGGCCCGGATCATCCGTCTCGGTGAAGCGGATGTCGTCGTGGCCGGCGGCCAGGAATCGATGTCGAACGCCCCGCACCTGCTGCCCGGCTCGCGCACGGGCTGGGCCTACGGCAGCGTCACCATGCTTGACCACGCCGCCAGCGACGGGCTGACGGATGCTTTCGACGGCCTCTCGATGGGCCTCTCCACCGAGCATGTCAACGGGCGGCTCGGCCTGCTTCGGGCGGACCAGGATGCCATCGCGGCCGCCTCGCACCAGCGCGCCGCCGCCGCCGTCGCGAACGGCGTCTTCGACGACGAGATCACCCCGATCAGCGTTCCGCAGCGGAAGGGCGAGCCGCTTCTGGTCACCACGGACGAGGGTGTGCGCGGCGACAGCACCACGCAGACGCTGGGCCGGCTGCGCCCGGCCTTCAGCGAGGACGGCACCGTCACGGCCGGCAACTCGTCGCCGCTGAGCGACGGTGCCAGCGCCCTCGTGCTGTGCAGCCGCCGCTTCGCCGACGACAATGAGCTCAGCTGGCTGGCGGTGGTGGAGTCCTCCGGCCAGGTCGCCGGACCCGACAACTCGCTGCACTCACAGCCGGCGAACGCGATCCACCGCGCGTTGGAGCGCCAGGGCTGGGCGGCCGACGAGCTCGACCTGGTCGAGATCAACGAGGCCTTCGCCGCGGTGTCGCTCGAATCGACCCGGGAGCTCGGCCTCTCCCCCGAGCAGGTCAACATCCACGGCGGCGCGATCGCCCTCGGGCATCCGATCGGGGCCTCGGGCGGCCGCCTCGCGCTGCATGCGGCGCTCGAGCTGGCCCGGCGGGGCACCGGCAAGGCCGCCGTCGCCCTCTGCGGCGGCGGCGGCCAGGGTGAGGCGCTGCTGCTCTCGCGCTAACGCCCGTACCGGACGCCGCTCGCAGACGCCGAGAGTCGCCGTTTCTGCCCAGTTGACCTGGCGGAACGGCGACTCTCGGCATTTTCGGTGAATCTCGCCGGGCAGAGCCGCTGAGAGCTGCGCCGGGACGCGCCGCGGGTCAGCCGAAGATGTTGATCGGTTTGACGATGTCGGCGTAGATCAGCAGCAGGCTCATGGCACCGAGCACCACCACGACGGCGAAGGTGAGCGGCATCAGTTTCGCCGTGTCGACGGGGCCCGGGTCGGGGCGTCTGAACAGCTTGGCGAGCTGACGCCGCAACCCTTCCCAGAGCGCGCCGGCGACGTGTCCGCCGTCGAGCGGCATCAGCGGCACCAGGTTGAACACGAACAGGGCCACGTTGAGTGAGGCCAGGAGCCCCAGCATGCTCGCGATTTTGCTGTTCACCGGGATGGCGTCGATGCTGGCGATCTCGCCGGCGACGCGGCCGACCCCGACCACACTGATCGGGCCGTTGGGGTCGCGCTCCCCCGGTCCGAAGGCCGCGTTGGCGATATCGATCATGCGCTGCGGCAGGTTCGCGATCATGTGCACGACCGCGCCGATGTTCTCGCCCACCGCGGGCAGCACTGCGGTCGCCGGCTGCGGCACGAGCTCGCCAGCCGGGCCGATTCCGACGAAGCCGATCTCCTGGGTCCTCGGCTCGCCGGCGGCATCCTCTTCGATCTCGCCGTCGGCATCGCTCACGTAGCGTTCGGTGAGTTTCGGGGTGATGGTCAGGGTCTGCTGGGTGCCGTTGCGCTCGACGACGGTGGCAAGCGGGATGCCCGGCGACTCGCGAATGATCTCGGTGGACTGGTCCCAGCTGTCGATCGGGGTGCCGTTCATGCTGACCAGGCGGTCGCCCGGCTGTAGGCCGGCCGCGGCGCCGGGCGCCTTCTCGTCGGTCGGTTCGCAGGTCTGCCGGACGCTCGTGGCCGGCAGCACGCACTCGGACACGCTGCCGACGGTCGTGCTGACCTGAGCCGTTCCGAAGCCCATCAGGAGCACGGCGAAGAGCACGACCGCGATGAGGAGATTCATCGTGGGCCCGCCGAGCATGATGATGACACGCTTGAAGACGGGCAGGCGGTAGAACGCGCGGTGCTCCTCGCCCTCACCGACGGTGTCGGCGCTGGACTGGCGGGCGTCGTCGACCATGGTGGCCATGGCGCTGGGCTTCTTTTCCGGTTCGCCCTCCTGTACCAGCTGGTTGAAGAAGCCAGTGCTGGATGCCTGCACTCGGCCGCCCTTTTGGGCCGGCGGGAACATGCCGATCATGGCGATGTAGCCACCGAGCGGGATGGCCTTCACGCCGTACTCGGTCTCGCCCTTGCGACGGGACCATAAAGTGGGGCCGAAACCGATCATGTACTGGGTGACCTTGACGCCGAAAAGCTTGGCGGGAAGCAGGTGGCCGATCTCGTGCAGGCCGATGGACAGGGCAAGGCCGACCACGACGATCAGAACGCCCAGAATATACAGCAGCACGGTTTCCACAGTCGTAGATTACCCACTCCACCCTGCGAGGGCGCTGGCCGTTCGTCCTGCAAGGTGTGGTTTGCTTGACTTCACGGATCCACGAGGAGGTCCCCTCTGTCCAAGCCACACACCGTCGGTCCCATCGGCATCAGCCTGGCCGACCGTTTTCGTATCGACGCTCTGCTCGGAACGGGCGGGATGGCATCCGTCTACCGGGCCACCGACCTCTTTCTGGGGCGTACTGTCGCCGTGAAGCTGTTCCGTCTCGACACGGCCGACGACGCCGGGCCCGAGCGCCAGAGCGGCGAGGTCACGGTGCTCGCGAGCCTCAACCACTTCGGCCTGGTCACCCTGTTCGACGCCGGCACGGCCGTAATCGACGGCGTCTCGCGCACCTACATCGTGATGGAGCTCGTGGACGGCACGGACCTGCGCAGCAAGATCGCCGATGGGCCCCTGCACCCCGACGAGGTGGCAGCCATGGGCGCCGACCTCGCGGAGGCGCTGCACTACGTGCACGCGCAGGGCATCATCCATCGCGACATCAAGCCCGCGAACGTGCTGCTCGCACCGTCGGGATTCCCCGGCCGCGCCATGCATGCCAAACTCGCCGACTTCGGCATTGCCCGTCTCTTCGACGCGACCCGCCTCACGGCGACCGGGTCTCTGCTCGGCACGGCCGGCTACCTCAGCCCCGAACAGGCACTCGGCAGCACCATCGGCCCGCCCAGCGACGTGTACTCGCTCGGACTTGTGTTGCTTGAATGCCTCACCGGCGAGCGCGCCTTCACCGGAACGGCGATCGAATCGGCAATGGCCAGGCTGCAGCGGCAGCCGCACATTCCGGCCGATCTCGGCCAGAGCTGGGCCACCGTTCTGGGCGGCATGACCATCCGCGAGCCGGCCGACCGGCTCAGCGCGGGCGACGCAGCCGTGCAGCTGCGACGCCTGGTCAGCGGGGGAAATACCGACGCTGGAACCGCAGTCACCGTGGCAATGGGGGCTCCGGGGGCCACCGAGCTATTGGAGCCCACCGCCGTCCTGGGCGCCAACGAGCTGTTGGAACCCACCGCCGTCCTGGGCGCCACCGAAACCCTCCAGCCCACCGCGGTTCTCAGGTCCGCGACCCTCGATCCGACTGCGGTTCTGGCCGCCACGAGAGTCATCGCCGCCCCGAAACCCGTCGCGGATGCCCCCACCGAGTTTCTGACGCCGGCCGGCGCTCCGGCCCGCTCACCGGGCAGCGCCCGTGCCACCACCACCGCTCCCGCATGGCGCCGTCCCCGAGTGCTCGCCGCGCTGGGAGTGCTGGCCGCACTCATCGTGCTCGCCGTGGTGGTCTTCACCCCCCGGGGGGCCGAACCGGCCACGCCCGCCGCCACCTACCCGGCCGTTGACGGTTCCCTCGGCACCAATCTGAAGCGACTCCAGGAAAGCGTGACGCCATGATGCCTCGAGACCGCCTGACCCTCGCGCTGGCCGCGGTCACGCTCGTCGCGTCCACCCTGACCGGGTGCGGGAGCACGCCTCCCGACCTGCAGCAGAGCACCGCCACCCAGTTGCAGGCCGGTGTGCAGGACGTGACAGCGGCCGCCGCGGCCGGCGACTTCGACGCCGCCCAGGTTTCGCTCGAAGCCGTTCAGGCCGACCTGCTCACCGCGGCCGCGGCGGACGAGGTAAGCGCCGCCCGTGCTGCCGACATCCAGTCAGCCCTCAACCTGGTGTTCGCGGACCTGACCGCTGCGATCGAGGCGAGCGAGCCGGAGCCGACCGTGGCCCCGGTTCCAGCCCCGAGCCCGACGTCCGTTGACAACGGCAACGACAAGGACGACGGTAGATGCAAGAAGAAAGACGACGGCTGCGACGACGAGGACTAGCGTCGGCCTCACCTCAGGAGGATTCATGCCCCAGCAGCTGGTTGTCGGCGCAGGCATGGTCGGACGACCGCTCGCCGAGCGTCTGGTGGGTCGAGGCGACCAGGTGACCGTCGGAACCCGCTCCGGCGCGGCGGCACCCGGGGCAGAATCGCTCGTGCTGAACGCGAGCGACGCCCAGACCTTCACCCGGGCGGCGACCGGCATGTCGACGATCTTTCTGTGCATAAACCCGCGGTACACCGACTGGCCCACCCAGTGGCCGCGGGTCATCGACGCGGCGCTGACGGCGGCATCCGTCACCGGCGCCCGCCTGGTGATGATGGGCAATCTTTACCCGTACGGGTCTCCGACCGGGCCGATGACCGAGCATTCGCCGGAAACGACCACCGAGACGAAGGGGCTCGTGCGCAAGGAGCTCTGGCACCGGGCGAAGGACGCGCACGACCGCGGCGAGATTCGGGCCGTCGAGGTGCGGGCGAGCGATTATTTCGGGCCGGGCGTCGTCGGCACTGCGCACCTCGACGACCGGTTCTTCAGAGCCATCCTGGAATCGAAGACCGCCCGGGTCGTGGGCCGGCCCGGGCGCGTACACAGCTGGAGCTTCCTGCCCGACATCGTGACAACCCTCGTGGCCGCCGCCGACTACCGGGGCGACTGGGGCCGGCTCTGGCATGTGCCGAGCACGGCCATCACCCGTGACGACATCGCCGCCCAGCTCAACCGCCGCTACGGCACGCACGGCACGGTGGCGGGCTACCCGCAGTGGCTGCTCAAATCGCTCGGCGCGCTGAACCCGATGATGCACGAGATCTGGGCCTCGAGCTATCAGCTCAGGGTGCCGTACATCATCGATTCCGCCGAAACCGAGCGCGAGCTCGGCGTCGGCAAGACCCCGTGGCCGGATGCCCTCGCCGCAACCGCGGACAGTTACCTCAACTCAGGCGACACGGCCTGAACCGCACGGCCGGCTTTCTCAGCGGGCGAGGAGCTTGTCCGCCGCGGCGCGCGCCCACGCCTCGGCGCCGGCGAGCGACTCGCGTGTGAGCGGGCCGTCCTGCTCGTGCCGTTCGACGACACGCTGGATGGTGTCGACGATGTCGAGGAACCCGATGGTGCCGGCGTGGAAAGCCGCAACGGCCTGCTCGTTCGCCGCGTTGAACACCGCGGGGTAGGTGCCGCCGGCACGCCCGACCTGCTTGGCCAGGTCGACGGCCGGGAAGGCAATCGTGTCGAGGGGCTCGAAGGTCCAGTTCTGCGGGATGGTCCAGTCGATCGGCGTGCCGACCGCCGCGACGCGGTTCGGCCAGTCCAGCCCGAGCGAGATCGGCAGACGCATATCCGGCGGGGACGCCTGGGCGATCGTCGATCCGTCGATGAATTCCACCATGGAGTGCACGACGGACTGCGGGTGCACGACCACATCGATGCGCTCGTAGTCCACGTCGAAGAGCAGATGCGCTTCGATCACCTCGAGGCCCTTGTTGACGAGGGTGGACGAGTTGGTCGTGACGACGAGCCCCATCTGCCAGGTCGGGTGCGCGAGCGCCTCGGCCGGCGTGACGTCGGCGAGCTGCCCGCGTCGTCGGCCACGGAACGGGCCCCCGGATGCCGTCAGCACCAGGCGTCGCACCTCGCCGGCCGTTCCCGAGCGGAGCGCCTGCGCGATGGCGGAGTGCTCGGAGTCGACGGGCACGATCTGCCCCGGCGCCGCCAGCGACTTCACCAGGTCGCCGCCGACGATGAGCGATTCCTTGTTTGCCAGGGCCAGCGTGCGACCGGCTCGCAAGGCGGCGAGGGTCGGCCCGAGGCCCACCGAGCCCGTGATGCCGTTGAGCACCACGTCGGCCTGGACGTCGCGCACGAGCTCTTCGGCCTCGTCCGCGCCGAGCGCCGTGTGCTCGACCTCGAACTCGGCGGCCTGCGCCTCGAGCATCGTCCTGTTGTTGCCGGCGGAGAGCCCGACCACCTCGAACCGGGTGGGGTTGGCCTTGATCACATCAAGGGCCTGGGTTCCGATCGAGCCGGTCGAACCGAGAATTACAACTCGTCTGCGCATCCCGCAATTTTAGGTGGCGCCGCCGCCTTTCGTGCCGGGGCGGGCCGTGGCGGTAGGGTCCAAGGATGACCGGTTCCAAAGCAGATTCCCAGGATGCAACTCCCGTCGACCTGTCGGCGGAGGAATCGGAGCCCACGAAGCGCCCCGGATTCGTCTACTTCCTCGGTTACGGCATCATGGCGCCGATCGCCCGGCTGGTCTTCCGCCCCACGATCACCGGCCGGGATAATATCCCGCGCAGCGGCCGTGTCATCCTGGCCAGCAACCACCTGTCGTTCATCGACAGCATCGTGATTCCGCTGGTCGCTCCTCGGCGCGTGCAGTTCCTGGCCAAGTCCACCTACTTCACCGGCACCGGGTTCACGGGTTTCGTCTCGCGCACCTTCTTCACCTCGATCGGAGCGGTCGGGGTCGAACGCGGCGCGGGGCAGGCCGCCCAGGACGCACTCGACGCGGGCCGCAACATCCTCGAATCCGACAGCGCGTTCGCTATCTACCCGGAGGGAACCCGTTCCCTCGACGGCCGCCTGTACAAGGGCCGCACGGGCGTGGCGTGGCTCGCCCTCACCACGGGGGCCGTCGTGGTTCCGGTCGGGCTGATCGGCACACAGGAGATCCAGCCGGTAGGAGCAAAATTCCCGCGGATCCGCAAGGTCACGGTCGCTTTCGGCGAGCCCCTCGACCTCCGCCGCCACGGTTCCGCCGAGTCCGGCAAGGCACGGCGCGGCGCGACCGACGAGATCATGGCCGCGATCCACGCCCTGTCCCGTCAGGAATTGGCCGGCCGGTACAACGAGTCGCCGCCCTCGGGCACCCTGCAAAAGATCGCCGACCGGGTCTTCCCGCGCGAACGCGTCTAGCCGCTTTCGGGCCGGCCGAGCCGAGCATCCGCCGCCCGGAAACACCGCGGAAACGGGCGCGACCTAAGCTGGGGTCATGTCTGACACGTATTCGGTACCCCAGCAGCGCAAGCTCGTCACCGCCCTTCCCGGCCCCAAGTCGGTCGAATTGCAGGAACGCCGCCTGCGCGCGGTTTCCCGCGGTGCGGGCACGCTGGCGAACATCTATATGGATCACGGAGCGGGAGCGATCCTCGTCGACGTCGACGGCAACCAGATCATCGACCTCGGCTGCGGCATCGGCGTGACCACCATCGGTCACGCGAACGACGAGGTGGCCGCGGCCGCCGCGGCGCAGGCCGCCAAGCTCACCCACACCCTGTTCACCGTCACCCCGTACGAGAACTACGTGGCCGTCGCGGAGAAGCTCGCCGAGATCACCCCTGGAGACTTCGAGAAGCGCTCCATCCTGGTGAACACCGGCGCGGAAGCCGTCGAGAACGCCGTGAAGATCGCCCGCAAGTTCACCGGCCGGCGCGCCATCGTCGCGCTCGACCACGCGTTCCACGGCCGCACCAACCTGACCATGGCGATGACCTACCGCCCCTGGCCCGAGCGCGCCGGAATGGGACCGTTCCCCGGCGAGATCTACAGCGTGCCGACCAGCTACCCCTACCGTGACGGCCTGACCGGCGAAGAAGCCGCCGAGAAGACCATCGACTACATCAACACCCACATCGGCGCCACCGAGATCGCGGCCTTCTTCATCGAGCCGATCCAGGGCGACGGCGGCATCGTCATCCCCGCCCCCGGATTCTTCAAGCGGCTGAGCGAATTCTGCACCGAGCACGGCATCGTCTTCGTCTCCGACGAGATCCAGGCCGGCATCGCCCGCACCGGTGCCTGGTACGGCATCGAGCACCACAATGTGGTGCCGGACCTCGTCACCACCGCCAAGGGCATCGCCGGCGGATTCCCGCTCGCCGCCGTCACCGGTCGCGCCGACATCATGGACTCTGTACAGCCCGGCGGCATCGGCGGAACCTTCGGCGGCAACCCGGTCTCGACCGCGGCCGCCCTCGCCGTCTTCGACCTGATCGAGCGGGACGACCTCCTCGGCGAGGCGCGGCGCGTCGAGAAGGCCCTCTGGGCGCGCATCGGCGACTGGCCGAAGCGGTTCTCCGTCGTGGGCGACGTGCGCGGCAAGGGTGCGATGTTCGGAGTGGAGCTCGTTCACCCGGGCACGACCACTCCGTACCCCGAGGCTCTCACCGCGATCATCAAGCACGCGACCACCAATGGCGTCATCGTGTTGGATGCCGGCAGCTGGGACTCGGTGCTGCGCATCATGCCGTCGGTTGTCATCTCCGAGGCGCTGATCGACGATGCCGCCTCCGTGATCGAGGAAACCCTCGCCGCCCTGTCCGGCCTGTAGTACCGATAGAACCCCGGGTAGGTGGCGGCGAGCGTGCGGCGGAAGCCGTCTGATCGCCGCCGCCGCCGAGAGCACGGCCATCGACCGCACGGTGCGGTGACCGGGTCGGCGTCACACCTCAGTGTCGGCGAGCGCCACCGTCTGCGGCTGGTGCACGACGGGGAAGTTCACGGATGCGCCGATGAAGCAGAGACCGGCGGCCTCCGCGTGCAGAGACTGCGCGAGTTCGACCTGGCCGGGGTCGGCAACCGTGACGCGCGGTCGCAGGGTGACCTCGGTGAAGTGGCCGCCACCATCCGTCGTTTGAGTCATCGACCCGGTCGCGTCGTCGGTGTAGTCGACGACCTGCACGCCGTGCTTCACGGCGACGTGCAGATAGCTCATCAGGTGGCACTCGCTGAGGGCGGCCAGCAGCAGTTCCTCCGGGTTCCAACGGTCGGCGTCCCCGTGGAAGGTCGGATCGGCCGATGCGCTGATCGGCTCCTTGCCGGGCGCGGTGATCAGGTGATCCCGGCCGTAGTCCCGGTAGCCGCTCGTTCCGGTCCCTCGGTTGCCTGTCCAGGCGATGTTCACGGCGTAGTGGTGGTGTGCACCGATCACGGCGCCTCCTTCGATTTGCGCGGCTCTGCGGGCCGATTCGCGGCCGACAACGGGCCGTATCGCGGCCAGGGAACCGATTGTTGCAGCAATTCGCCGCGCCTCCCGTCGCATCGATCGGTAAACTGGTCAGATCATGACTGACACGCTGACGCCTTCGACCTCCCCGTCCACCCCCGCCGCACCGGTTTACACCGTGCCGCAGGAACGCAAGATCGTGACCGCGATCCCGGGTCCGCGATCGAAGGAACTCCAGCAGCGCAGGCTCGCCGTCGTCTCCGGCGGCGTCGCATCCGCTTTGCCCGTCTACATCGCCAAGGCGAACGGCGCCATCCTCGTCGACGTCGACGGCAACCAGTTCATCGACCTGGGCGCCGGCATCGGCGTGACCACGATCGGCCACACCGAGACCAGCGTGGTCGCGGCCGCCGTCGAACAGACCCAGGACTTCATCCACACCCTCTTCACCATCACGCCCTACGAGGAGTATGTGCGTGTCTGCGAGCTTCTCGCCGAGCACACCCCCGGCTCCTGGCCGAAGAAATCGGTGCTGATCAACTCGGGCGCCGAGGCCGTCGAGAACGGTGTCAAGATCGCCCGCAAGCACACCGGCCGCCGCGCCGTCGCCGTGCTCGACCACGCCTACCACGGTCGCACGGTGCTGACCATGGCCATGAATTACAAGGCCATGCCCTACGCCACCGGCTACGGCCCCCTCGCCAGCGATGTCTACCACGCCCCCAGCTCCTACCCGTATCACGACGGTCTGAGCGGCGCGGATGCCGCGGCGCGCACGATCGCGTACCTCGAGAAGGTCGTCGGACCCACCGACCTGGCTTGCCTGGTCGTCGAGCCCATCCAGGGTGAGGGTGGCTTCATGGTTCCGGCCGAGGGCTACTTCAACGCCCTGCAGACCTGGTGCACCGCGAACGGCGTCGTCATGATCGCCGACGAGATCCAGAGCGGCATGGCCCGCACCGGCAAGTACTACGCCAGCGAGCACTTCGGCTGGACCCCCGACCTCGTGCTCACCGCCAAGGGCATCGCCGGCGGCATGCCGCTGGCCGCCGTCACCGGCCGCGCCGAGATCATGGATTCCTCGCAGCCCGGCGGCCTCGGCGGAACCTTCGGCGGTAACCCGGTCTCCTGCGCCGCGGCCATCGCGGTCTTCGAGTCGATTGAGCGGGGCGACCTGCTCGCCGAGGGTGCGCGTATCGAGAACACCCTGCGCGCCGGCCTCGGTTCTCTCAAGGAGAAGTACGACATCATCGGCGAGATCCGCGGTCGCGGCGCCATGATCGCCATCGAACTCGTGCAGCCGGGCACCGGTGACACGGAGAAGGCGCCGAACGCCGCCGCCGTGTCCTCCATCGCCGCCTACGCCGCCCAGCACGGCGTGTTGCTGCTCACCGCCGGAACCTACGGCAATGTGCTGCGCTTCCTCCCGAGCCTGGCCGTGAGTGATGCCCTTCTGAACGATGCCCTCTCGGTCATCGACGACGCCATCGCCGCGCTTTAGGCGCGAGACACACACCGTGACAACGACATTCGAGGTGCCAATCCACGCCGGGCAGACGTTCTTCGTCCCCGATGCGGTCGAACTGGCCGTGGTCGAGCGCAGCGGCTTCATCGAATCGAGGCACGCCGGTAGCGCGGTCGTGCTCACCAGCGAGGGCGCGGTCCTGCGCGCCCTCGGCGATGTGACCACCCCGATCTTCCCGCGGTCGTCGATGAAGCCCTTCCAGGCCATCGCCGTAATGGCCAGCGGGGTCACCCTGCGCGGGGAGGACGCCGCCATCGCGACCGCCAGCCACACCGGAACGCAGCGCCACGCCGACCTCGTGCGCGGGCTCCTCGCCCGCGCCGGCATCCCCGAGACGGCGCTCGCCTGCCCGGCGGCCTGGCCGGACGACTCCCCCACCCGCGACGCCCTGGTGCGACTGGGTGCCGCCAAGGCCCCGATCTACATGAACTGCTCGGGCAAGCACGCCGCGATGCTCGTGGCCTGCCAGCAGAACGGCTGGGCGCTTTCTGGATACTTGGAGCCGGCGCATCCGTTGCAAAAGCGCATTCTCGACGTGGTGGAGCGCTTCACCGGCGAGCGGCCGTCGGCGTCGGGCATCGACGGATGCGGCGCGCCGGTTCACGCGCTGTCTCTCACCGCTCTGGCACGCGGCATCGCCCGCATCGCCACATCCAAGTCAAATTCGCCCTTCGCGATCTACCGCGAGGCCGGCTTCCTGGGCGAGGCAGTACGGCAGAACGGCTGGGTCATCGCCGGACCCGGCATGCCCGACACGGTCGTGATCGACCGCCTCGGACTGTTCGTGAAGACCGGCGCGGAGGGCATCTGCGTCGCCTCCGCCGCCAACGGCACGACGGTCGCCCTCAAGATTCTCGACGGCAGCCTGCGGGCAACCGCCATCGTGGCTTTGCGTCTTCTCGCGGATTCCGGTGCCATCGCACACAGCGACGTCGAGGCCTTGCTGCCCGAGCTGAACCTGGCGGTGCTGGGCGGCGGGCTCCCGGTCGGGGAGATCCGCGCCAGCTACGTGTAGGGCGCGGGCCGGGAATCAGCCCTGCTTTGCCAGCCGTTTCTCCTTGGCCGCCCGGGATACCTGCGCGGTGACCACGATCACCAGGGCGAAGATGAACACCGCCGACGCGATCACGTTCGCCTCGGCCGGGATTCCCCGGGCGGCGGACACGTAGATGTACTTGGGGAACGTGGTGACGGCGCCGGAGTTGAAGTTGGTGATGATGAAGTCGTCGAAGCTCAGCGCGAAGGAGAGCAGCGCGGCCGCCAGGATGCCGGGCAGCAGGAGCGGGAAGGTGATCCGCGCGAACACCTGGGTTGCCGAGCCGTAGAGGTCCCGGCCGGCCTCCTCGAGCGCGGGGTCGAGGCTCGCGACTCGCGCCTTGACCGTCACCACCACGAAGCTGATGCAGAACATGGTGTGCGCCAGGATGATCGTGGACATGTCCTTCGGCACGCCGAGCGACAGGAACTGCGCGGCCAGGCCGGCGCCGAGCACGACTTCCGGAGTGGCCATAGGCAGGAACAGGAGCAGGCTCGTCTGCGACCGGTACCGGAACCGGTACCGCACGAGGGCGATCGCGATCATGGTGCCGAGCGTGGTCGCGGCCACCGTGGCCACCACGCCGATCAGGATGCTGTTGCCGAACGCCTCGCAGACGGCGCCGTTCTGCACTTGGCACACGTTGAGCCACTTGTCGAAGGTGAACCCGCGCCAGGTGATGTTGGACTTGAGCGAGTCGTTGAACGAGAACACGAACGTGTAGACGATCGGCACCATCAGGAAGATCAGCGCCAACACCGTGTAGAGCGGCAGCAACCACTTGCCCAGGGAGATTTTCACAGCAGCTCCTCCGTGCCCGACCGTTTGACGTAGACGCTCACGATCACCAGGATCACCGACATCAGGATGATCGACAGCGCGGCCGCCGCCGGATAATTCTGCAGCACCAGGAAGTTGGCCTCGATCACGTTACCGATCATCTGGGTGTCCGGCCCGCCGAGGAAGTCCCGGCTCGCGTTGATGTAGTCGCCGGCCGCCGGGATGAAGGTCAGCAGGGTTCCGGCCACGATGCCGGGCATCGACAACGGGATCGTGATCTTGCGGAACACGTCGAACGGATGCGCGTAGAGGTCGCTGCCGGCCTCGAGGTAGCGCAGGTCGAGCCGTTCGAGCGTCGTGTAGAGCGGCAGGGTCATGAACGGGATGAAGTTGTAGGTGAGCCCGAAGATGACGGCGAAAGCAGTGCCCGTGAAATGGGCATCCGGTGCCAGCAACGACAGAGCCTTGAGTGAGGTGATCACGAACGACTCGTCGGACAGGAGCTGCTTCCAGGCCAGGGTGCGCAGCAGGAAGCTGATGAAGAACGGGGCGATCACCAGCACCAGCATGAGGCTCTGCAGCAACGGCCAGGGCCGCGCCTTCACGCCGATGAAGTACGCCAGCGGGTAGCTGAACACCAGGGCGAGCAGCGTGGCGATCAGCGCGTAGCCGAAGGAGCGCATGATGTGCGGCCAGTAGGCCGTGATCACGTCGACGTAGTTCTCCCAGCGGAAGGCGTAGGAGTACTGGCCGACGTCGCCGAATTCCGAGGGGGCCTGGAACGACGTCAGCAGCAGCGAGACGAGGGGGGCCAGAAAGAACAGCACCAGGTAGAGGATGCCCGGCAACAGCAGGAGCAGCGCGACCGGGCTCTTCCGGCGCGGCGCCGGTTCGGGCGCGGTGGTGCTGGTGGAGAATGCCGCGAACGCCACCCTAGGCTCCCTCAAGCTCCGTGAGCAGGGAGGAGCGTTTCTGGGTCGCGATGCTCCGGGTGGTGTCGTCCGCCTCGAAACGGGGTTCCGCCGAGGCGTCGTCTTCAAGCCCGAAGCCGTGTTCGATGTTCCAGTCCAGCCAGACCTCGGACCCCTCATGGGCGACGGGGCCGAATGCCATGTTCTGCGCGAAGACGATGAGGGTGCCGACTCCGGCGACCTCGACCAGGTACTGGGTGCTGACCCCGCTGAACGAGACGTCGATCACCCGGCCGGGACCCATCAGGTTACGAGCGACGTCGGCGACGGGTTCGGTCACGTGCAGGGTCAGCTTCTCCGGGCGGACGCCGATGGTGACCTCGCCGGTGTGCCGGTGCGCGCGCGCCGCCGGAACCACGACTTTCTGGCCGGCCACGGCCACGGAGATGGCCTCGCTCGTGCTACCGACCACGGGGCCGGTGAACAGGTTCGACTGGCCGAGGAAGTTGGCGACGAACGCCGTGCGCGGCAGCTCGTAGAGTTCCTCGGGGGCGCCCATCTGTTCGATCCGGCCCTTGTTCATGACCGCGACGGTATCGGCCATGGTCATGGCCTCCTCCTGGTCGTGGGTGACGTGCAGAAACGTGAGGCCGACTTCCTCCTGGATGGTCTTCAGCTCGAGCTGCATCTGGCGCCGCAGCTTCAGGTCGAGCGCGCCGAGGGGCTCGTCGAGCAACAGCAGGGCCGGCCGGTTGACGATCGCGCGGGCGAGGGCCACGCGCTGCTGCTGTCCGCCGGAGAGCTGTTGCGGGCGGCGGGCGGCGAGGTGGTCCAGTTCCACCAGGCGGAGCGCCTCGTGGGCCTTGGCGACCGGGTCGTCGATCCGCCGGCGACGCAGCCCGAAGGCGACGTTCTCCAGCACCGTCATGTGCGGGAAGAGGGCATAACTCTGGAACACCGTGTTGACCGGACGCTGGAAAGATTTCTGGTTCGTCACATCCGTGCCCCCGATCAGGATGCGCCCGGCCGTCGGTTCCTCGAGGCCGGCCACCAAGCGCAGGGTCGTGGTCTTGCCGCAGCCGGACGGGCCGAGCAGCGCGAAGAACGACCCCGCGGGGATCTTCAGGTCGAGGTGCTCGATGGCGGTGAAGCCCGGGAACCTCTTCTGGATGCCCACCAGCTCCAGGTCGGCCCCCGCGCTGGCGAATTCTCCGTTGGCCATCCCTACGAGCCCAGCAGGATGCCCTGGAAGGCGGCGTCGTACTTTTGCTCCTCCGCGCCGGTCAGGGTGCGGAAGACGCGAGCCTTGGCCAGGGTCGTATCGTCCGGGAAGATCAGCTGGTTGTTCGCGAGCTCGGGGTCGATCGCCATCGCGGCTTCCTTGGCGCCGGCAACGGGGGTGATGTAGTTCACGTAGGCGGCGACCTCGGCGGCAACGGCCGGGTCGTAGTAGTAGTCGATGAGTTTCTCGACATTCTTCTTGTGCGTGGAGCCGATCGGCACCAGGAAGTTGTCGTTCCAGAGGGTGCCGCCCTTGTCGGGGACCACAAACTCCCACTTGTCCCCGTTCTCGGCGTTGAGCTGCACGATGTCGCCGGACCAGACGATGGCGGCGAGGGTGTCCTCGTTGATGAGGTCTTCCTTGTACGCATTGCCCTTGATGTTGCGAACCTGGCCGTCGCCGACCTGTTTCTCCAGCACGTCGATCGCGGCGAAGAACTCGTCGTCGCCCCAGTCGCCCGCGATGTCGACACCCATGTCGAGCATGATCAGTCCCATGGTGTCGCGCATCTCGGACAGGACGCCGACCCGGCCCTTGAGGTCGGAGCTCCACAGGTCCTCGACCGACGCGATGCCGTTCGGAAGTTTCTCCTTGTTCCAGCAGATGCCGGCGAACCCGCCCTGCCACGGCACGCTCATTTTGCGGCCGGGGTCGAAGCCGACGTCTTTCAGGGACGGGAGCAGGTTTTTCAGGTTGGGGATGTTGGCCTGGTCGAGTTCCTGGGTGTAGCCGAACCGGATCCAACGGCCGACCATCCAGTCGGTCAGGCAGACGGTGTCGGCGCCGATGTCCTGGCCGAGGGCGAGCTGGTCCTTGACCTTGCCGTAGTACGTGTTGTTGTCGTCGACGGCCTCGGTGTACTCGACCTTGATGCCGGTTTCGGCCGTGAACGCATCCAGTGTGGGGTAATCGCCGGCGTCATCGACGTCGATGTAGAGCGCCCAGTTGTCCCAGCGCACGAGCTTGCTGCTGTCGGACTCGTCGGGGGCGGCGGTGGGCTTCGTGGCCCCTCCGGTCGAGCATGCGGCGAGCGCCAGGGCTGCGGCCCCGCCACCGGCTCCGGCGAGCAGAGCGCGGCGCCCCATCGTGGTCGCCCGGGCCTGACGGACCAGCTGAGCGATCATGGGATCTGCGGGCAACGGCCTGGGCTTCATGGTCGGGTCTCCTTGCACTTCTCAGCGGATGAGCTCTCACAGCTTTCATTGCGAGTTGCTAGATACTTGCACAGCAGCGCCCCCAGCGCACCCAAGAGTGACCAAATCGTTAATTTTTAGTGCGATCACGCACGAAATCAGCACTCTATGGCGACACTCTCATTCGAAATGAGCTGTTCGGCGGCGGTAGGATTTCGCTCAGGACAGAGTGGTCCACCGCCCGGAGGTCCACCGCTGAGGGTTTGAACCACTTCGACGGAGATTTTCACCATAAGGGCCGTTTTTGGCTCCTCAAACGGGCTGTGCATCAACATCTCCGTCGAATTCGTTAGACAAGGGAGCGCCATGAAGGTCGCAGTTCCGGCAGAAATCAAGAACAACGAGTTCCGGGTTGCGATCACCCCGGCCGGCGTACACGACCTCGTGGCGCACGGGCACGACGTGTTGATCGAAACGGGGGCCGGGCTCGGCTCCGGGCTCAGCGACGAGAGCTATGCGGCGGCGGGCGCGACGATCATGCCGGATGCCGCGTCAACCTGGGCAGCCGCCGACCTGCTGCTCAAGGTGAAGGAGCCCGTGGCGAGCGAGTACGGTTATTTTCGCCCCGATCTGCTGCTGTTCACCTACCTGCACCTGGCCGCGGAACCCGCCCTAACCCGTGCGCTGCTGGAGGGCGGTGTCACCTCGATCGCCTACGAGACCGTGCAGCTGCCGACGCGGGCACTGCCGCTGCTCGCGCCGATGAGCGAGGTCGCGGGCCGCCTGGCACCCATCGTCGGCGCCAACGCGATGCTCAAGCCCAACGGCGGACCGGGCCTGCTCGTGCCCGGAGTGCCCGGAACGCATCCGGCTCGGGTCACCGTGCTCGGCGGCGGCGTGGCCGGCACGGCAGCCATGCAGGTCGCCCTCGGGCTCGGCGCCCAGGTGACCGTACTCGACACCAACCTGTTCCGCCTGCGCGAAATCGACGCGCTGTACTACGGGCGGGTGCAGACCATCGCCTCGAACAGCTACGAGATCGACCGGGCGTTGGTGTTGTCCGACCTGGTGATCGGATCGGTCCTGATCCCCGGGGCGCGGGCCCCCAAGCTGGTCAGCAACGAGCTCGTGTCCCGGATGAAGCCGGGTAGCGTGCTCGTGGACATCGCTGTGGATCAGGGCGGATGCTTTGCCGACTCCCACCCGACGACGCACGCCGATCCGACGTTCACCGTGCATCAGTCCCTGTTCTACTGCGTGGCGAACATGCCCGGGGCCGTGCCGAGCACCTCCACCTATGCGCTCACCAACGCCACGCTTCCCTATGTTCGGCTGATCGCGAACCGAGGCTGGAAGGACGCGCTCCGCACGGATGCCGCGCTCGCCCTCGGCCTGTCCACGGTCGGCGGCCTCATCACCAGCGGCCCGGTCGCGAGTGCGCACTCGCTGCCGCTCCGCGGTCTGGTGGACGCGCTGGCCTGATCCACGGCGGGGCCGACACCGCGGAACTGTGCTGCGGGACCGTGCTGCGGGACCGTGCTGCGGGGCTTCGCGGCCGGCGGCTACACGACCGGCGGCTACACGACGGGGGCCCGCAGCGTGGCCCGGTGCACGGCGCCGTCCGGGCGCAATACCCACACCCGACCTTGGTTGGGTGCCAACGGCGGAGGCAGGTCCCGGCGTCGGCTGATGGCCCGGTAGTCGGCCAGGCTGCAGCCGTCGAAGACCAGGTCCGCGTGCGGGCGCAGGGCACCCAGCAGGGACCACTGCGCCTGCCACGCGTCCACGTCGCCGACGAAGGCGGTGCCTGATTGTGACCCGCTCAGCCGGAGCGGCGGGCCTGCCTGCGCGGCCTCCGCCAACTCGTCGTGGGACACCGCGGCGAGGTCGACGACCCGCGCGCCGGGAACCGTTCCCAGCACTGCGGCCGAGCGGGACGGCGAGCCCGACACGACGAGAAGGGTCTGCCCGGGCCGCCCCAGGAGCGCGGCGGCATCCGCGAGTGGCTCGATGTCCCGTTGCGCCGCGACATCCGGGATTGCACCGCTCTGCTCCGGCGCGAGGAGCTGGATGCGATGGTCCTGCCAGCTCCCGCCGCCGGGCGGAAGGCGGTCGTCGAACAGGGCAGCCACTCCTCCGGCCGCGACGTGCTCGGCGACATCGGACAGGCGCAACACCAACCGTCTCTGGCACAGGGCAGGCAGGGACTGCAGCGAGCCGGTGAGCCTTTGCGCGGCGATGACGATCCGCAGGCCGCCCTCCGCGCCGTCGCGGATCAGCCCGGCGAGCAGTTCGAGGGCCGCCGAACGGTGCTCCTGGTCCCAGCGGGCGTGCACGCTATCGAAGTCGTCGAGTAGCAGCAGCCGGGCAGCCGGACTCCCGCCGGCGTCGAGGCACCGGCGCGCCTTGACGAGGCAGTCCCACACCGCCTCGACGTTCGCCCCGAGCAGCACGGCATCGCCAACGGTCGCAAACCCCGCCGCGACCGACGCCAGCGCCGTTGACTTGCCCGAGCGTGGACCGCCGAGCACGAGCAGGCTGCCCTCGGCGATCGGCTCGTAGCGGGCCACCCGGTAACGCTGCAGTTCCGGCTCGTCGAGCAAGCCCAGCAGACCACCGGGCGCGGCACGAGCGTCGGAAGCAGCACGGTCGTGCCCGGCCGCCACCGCGGCGCCGCCGAACGCGCTCTCGTCGACCGCCGTTCCGCCCGCGACGAGGGCGAGGAGGTCCTCGCGGCTCACCGTCTGAGGTAGCAGGTCGAGCCAGGGGCGCCGAGGGTTCGGCGCCTCGGCGTCCGCCGCTGCGAGGGAGCGGATCTCGCGCGGCGAGGTCGTCGCCACCTGGCAGAGCACGGGCCCCGAGGCGTCCGCGGCGATCAGGCAGCGGCCGGCTTGGTCCGCGCCGAGGGCCGCTGCGGCATCCGTGCCCAGCACCGCCACGCTGTCGGCGCGGTTGTTCACCCGCAGCGACACCCGAAGCGTGCAGTTGGCGAGCAGGGCGTCACGCACCACACCGGTGGGCCGCTGGGTGCAGAGGATCAGGTGCACGCCCAGCGACCGGCCCCGCGCGGCTATGTCGACGAACAGAGCGTGCAGGTCGGGGAATGCGGTGAGCATGGTCGCGAATTCGTCAACCACGATCACGAGCCGCGGAAGCACCCCGCCGGCATCCTGCATCCGCAGGTCCACGATGTCACGCGCGCCGGCACGCCCGAGTACGCGTTCGCGATACCGCAGCTCGGCGGCCAGGCTGGTCAGCGCCCGGGCGGCCTGGTGCACGTCCAGGTCGGTGATCAGACCCACGCAGTGGGGAAGGGCGCAGAGCGGGCCGAACGCGGCCCCACCCTTGAAATCAACCAGCAGGAACGTCACTTCGTCGGGGCCGGCCACCGCCGCCATCGCCGCCACCCAGGTCACCAGCAGTTCGCTCTTGCCGCTGCCGGTCGTGCCGCCGACGACTGCGTGCGGCCCTGCCCCGACCAGGTCGAGCGACACCTCCCCCGCTTCTCCCACCCCGATGACGCAGCGGAGGTTCCGCGATTGGGTCTGCCCATGCGGTGCCCGATATCCGGGCTGGAAGCCGGAGAGCTCGCCAAGGGCAACGGATGCGGGGACTCGCCGCGCATTCTGGACCAGTCCAGCCGCCGCGGCCCGGGCTCGTAGCACGCGGGCGACCACGATCGCCTGTTCGACGGTGATCAGCTCGGGCCGGAAGCCACTCCCCCAGGCATGCACGCTGGAGCGCAGCACCTCGGCCCGGCCGGGACCCTGCACCCGCACGATGGTGTCGCAGCCCCACGGCAATTCGGCGAGAGTGCCGGCCAGGGCGATGACCAACCCCGACACCGGGGGTGGCCCCCAGGGTGCCCCGCCCGACGGCGCCCCGCCCGACGGCGCCTGGCCCGACGGCGCCTGGCAGATCACGAGGCGGCGGGCGCAGGACGGCCCGGTGTCGTGCGGGAGGGCGACCGACCATTCCCAACCGCGATCAGGCACGGTGAGTCCGACCTGGTCTGGGGCCAGGGAGCAGGCCAGCTGCACCAACAGGCCGCGGGCCAGCGCCTGCCCGAGCGACAGCGGTCCGACGATGCCGATACCACCGCCGGCATCGGCATCGATCGGTGCCTCGGTGAGTGTGGCCGCCCAGTCGCGCACGTCGCGATGCTCGTCGGGAGCGGCACCACCGTCGAGGCGTAGCCCGCTGGGCACCGCACCGGAGCCCAGGCTCACGTCTGCTCCCGAATCGGTCCAACGGATGGCGGCGTGCGGGGCGGCGACGATGCTGTTGGCCGAGGGCGTGCGCCGCCAGTGCGCGCGAAGCAGCTCCTCGTGGCGCAGGGCCACCTCGGCCCGCAGTGTCGCCAGTGCCCGCTCCTGGTCGAGGGCGTTGGTGCGCCGGACGCGGCGGCCCGTGCGCCGCGCGTCGAGCATGCCGGCCACGGCGATGACCGGGCCGAGTACCGCGAAGATCAGCACGAAGGCCGAGCCCGTGATCAGCCAGATCGCCCCGGCCGCGGCCAGCGGCGCCACGCTCGCGATCAGCGGGAAGCCAGGCGGCGGCAGGTCGGCCGGACGGGTGGGGAGGGTCAGCGGGACATCGGCTCGGATCACCGCGTCAGCCCATCACTCCGGGGGCAGGCGCAACCGCACGCGCCGGCATCCGTACCGGGATGACGGCCGGTAGGGTTGGGGAGGAGCCGGCGCAGTGAGTCCGGATCGATCGGTTGCGTCGCTCACAGCGTCGAACCAATTCGACGGATAATTTCGTCTGAACTGCTTCTGCGGAGTATTTCCGCTGTTTGGGCGAAATCTCCGTCGAATTCGTTGGGGTCAAATTCGTTGGGGTCGAATTCTTTCGGGTCGAATTCTTTCGGGTCGACTGCGTCCGCAGCGGCGGCGGCTCGGTGCGGCACCGGCACCCGGCATAACCGCCTTGGAACACCCCAATCCGCGGACCTTCAGCGCCCACGGTCATTGGGCGCACTGATCTGGCCGGGAAGGGTCAAATGGTGAGGGACTAGTTGAGGATGAAGAACTGGTCCGCGATCTCGACCCGGGAACCACGCGGCACCAGGTAGCGCCGGCCGGGTTCGCAGCGCACCGCCACCGCATCCGGGCGACGGATGATGGTGCCATTGCCCGAGAACCGGTCACTGACCCAGAACTCGCCGTCGTGCTGGCCGAACTCGAGGTGGCTCTTCGACACCGAACGGCCGAGGTCGTTGATCTGCACCAGGATGTCGACGCGTTCGGTCGGCTGGGGCAGCGGCCGGCGTCCGATCAGGCCGGTGCCGAGGGCCGAGATCGTCTCCCCCGTGCTGAACTGGAGCACGAACAGGGACGCGGAAGGGGCGGGGGCGGGTTCCGGAGCCTGGAGCGGCACGGGGGCGGGTTCCGGAGCCTGGACCGGCACGGGGGCGGAAGCCTCCACCGGAACGGCGACGACTGGAATATCAGCCGGGACGTCAACCGGAGCCGAGACAACCGGGAACTCGACCGGGGCGGACACGACCGGCACCACGACCGGCACCGACACGACCGGCACCGACACGACCGGCACCGAGATCACGGAGCGCCGACGGAGCGGCAGGATGACCGTTGTGTCGCTGGGCCGAGGGTCCGGTCGCTTCCGGGTTAGCGGGGTGGCTGTGCTCGAGCTGCCGCATTCGCCGCAGAACATGGCGCCGACGGGAAGCTGCGCACCGCAGATCAGACAGTTCATGGGTGGGCTCCTCCCGGTGCAGGGCCGCTCCCGCGCGGGGCTGTTCGGTGAACGGATGCCCCTCCAGCGTACCGACCCAGCGAACGCAACGACACGAGGGCCCGAAGCCGGTCGGTGCGCCTGCTCCCCGCGTTGAGCGAGCGGCGCAGGTCGGTGACCGCGGTCCACACGTCCTCGGCGGCGGCATTGCCCGGCCGTTCCGGGGAGAACACGGCACGGTCAACGGCGACCGCCAGAGTCAGAGGTTCCGCTCCCGGCACCAGCGCGGCCAGTTCCGTGCGGGTCGCCCCCACCGGAACATCGATGCCGTGGTCCACGGCGGCGTCGGCGAATTCTCGCCAGCCGCCCCGAATCCGGTCGAGCGGTGTGGACCGGGTGCGGCGCAGGTAACGCCTGCGTGCCTTGGCCAGGGCGATCAGCAGGAGGGGTGAGATCAGCACGCCGAGACCGAGGAGTGTCCAGGCGGCGACGGTCGCCGCGGCGAGCAGGAAGACCAGCAGCGGGTTGGGCGGTTCCGGCGGGTCGTTGCTGGTGCTCTCCGGCGGGGCTGGCTCGCGCAGTTCCACCGGGTCGGGGAGGGCCGGGGGCACAACCGACTGTGGCCGGGAAACCACCGACGGGTCATCGGGGGCCCGAGCCGGGATGTCCCGCACGGCCGGATTCGGATCGATCGTGGCCCAGCCCTCGGTGGAGGAAACCTCAATCCACGCCGAGATGTCGGAACCGACGACGGGGACCGCCTCGGCCTCGGCGGCCGCCTGCGGCACGAAGCCGATGACGACCCGGGCCGGGAAGCCGAGCCGGCGCGCCATCAGGGCCGCGGCCACGGCGTACTGCTCGGCGTCGCCGAGCATGGGCTGGTCGGTGAACAGCTCGCTGATGCGGTCGGCGCCGTGCCCGGACCGGCTCGCCGGTTCGTCCGGGAGGATACCGTGGCTGATGTAACCATCCGTTTTCAGGCCGTCGAGCATGGCCTGCAGCTGCACACCGGGCGGGTCGCCGGCTTGCACGTAGCGGGCGAGCGCCTGTTCGACCTCGTCCGGCAGAACGGCGGGCGCAGGCAGCACGGCGCTGCCGGGGCGCAGGTCGGCCAGGCTGTCCGGTGACCGCGGGATGACGCCCACGCTCCGGTAATTATCGCCCCGGACCAGCCCGGTGAGCACCGCGGCCGTGCCGCTGTTGTCGTTGTAGTAGAAGGAGTCGGAGCGCAGGATCCGGGTGGGGCCGGTGAACGTGATGCGTTCGAGCTGGCCGGCGCCGGGCACCCAGACGCCGGTGTAGCCCTCGACGGTCACCATGAGGGTGGCCGGGTCGCCGTCGACCAGGGACTGGTCGAGACGGTCCGGCAACCGGGTGAAGGAGCCGGACGCGCTGCTGACCTGGTCGCTGCCGACCGAGTAGACGATCCCGTCGTAGCTGTCCAGGGTGGCCAGGCGGAGGCGGCCGCCGCTCGGGAGGCCGGTCACCTCGAGGAGCACCGCAT
Source organism: Cryobacterium sp. TMT2-15-1 (assembly GCF_004402345.1). Lineage (NCBI taxonomy): Bacteria > Bacillati > Actinomycetota > Actinomycetes > Micrococcales > Microbacteriaceae > Cryobacterium > Cryobacterium sp. TMT2-15-1. The sequence goes on from NZ_SOGD01000048.1 coordinate 115,822, forward strand.
CCGCCCGCCCGGCCTGCAGGTAACCGCGGAACTCGCTCAGCGGGCTCGGGTAGGCCCGAGGGTCGAACGGCTGCTGCACCCGAGCGCGCAGCACGTCGCGCGGCACGTCGACCGGCAGCACGACCGCGGCCCCGGTTCCGGCGGCGATCGCCACCGCCACGATCACGGCGGCGCTGACCAGCCCGCGGGCCGCCGCGAGCCGCCGGTCGGACGACGACGCCGTGCTGCGGCGGGATTGCTGCAGGGCGAGCCGCACGCCGGAACGGCGGCGCATCCAGCGAAACCAGAGCAGCCAGAGCAGGAGCACGACGAAGAGGCCGAGACCGGTTCCGATCGGCATGGTCGCGACCGTCGGCCCCAGCACGATGCCGCTGACGAACAGGGTGGCGGGGGCCAGTGTGCCGAGCTCGCCGACCGGGGCGCGGAGGGCGACCGACAGCCCGATCACGGTGCTGAGTAGCACCAGGATGAAGGCTGGCACGAGCAGCGCCTGATAGGAACCGACCGGAAGCACGATGGTGACGAGCTGTTTCCAGCTCAGCGCGGTCGCGGCGAGCAGGTCGAGCAGGCCGTCCGGGGTGGGCAGGATGCCGCGCACCGCCCGACCGGGAACGGCCAGTGGCACCCCGGCGAGAAGGTAGACCCCCACGGTGGAAAGCGCCACCAGCCAGGTGCCCCAGCGGAACAGCGCCCCCAGTATGGCGACGACGGTACCCAGCCCGAAGGTGACGCCGACCAACACGATGAACTCGCGGCTCTGATAAACCGGCCAGAGCGAGGCGCTCGCGATCAGGGTCGCCAGGAGCAGCCCGACGGTGTTGCCGACGATGAAGCGCCAGTCCAGGCGGATGCTGCGGACCGCCATCCCGTCTCGGCGCGCGCCACCCTTCCTCACCCCCCGTGCGCTCATGCCGCCTTCGTTCGGGCGAGACTGTGCTGGAGGTCGTCGAGGTAGCCGATGGTAAGCACACTCAGCTCGGCCACGCGGCGGAGGCTGGGGACGGTTTCCGGGGCGCAGATCACGGCGACCACGTCGACACCGGCCGGGAAACGGCTAGCGGCCGTGCGCACCTGGGTGAGGGTGGTGGCCGACCCGCACACCAGGAAGGCCACCGAGATGCCGGCCACGGTGTCCGCTGCGGCCCTGGCCAGCTCGCCGACCGGCAGGGCGGCCAGGGAGCGCTCCACGCCACTCAGATCGTCGAGCAGCCGGGTGCGGGTGAGGGTGCTCAGCGGACGGAGTCCCGGCATCCGTTGTCGGCTGGAGTCCGGCGGCACCGCACTGGCGACAACGGAGACCGTGCGCGCGTCGCGGATGGCCCGCACCCCCAGGCTGCCGGCGACGCTGACGGCCATCTCGAATTCGTCCTCGCCGGCATAGTCGGACTCCGCCAGGCTGAGAGCGACCATGAGGTGGCTGCGGCGGGATTCCTCGAACTGGCGCACCATATAGCGGCCGGTCTTCGCGGTGCTCTTCCAGTGGATGGTGCGCCGCTCATCGCCAGGCACGTATTCGCGCAGCGCGTGGAACGAGACGTCGCTGTTGGTCAGGTCGCGGGTGGGATTGCCCTCAAGGTCACGGATGAAGCCCGTGCTCATGCTCGGGATCGAGACCGTACGCGGGTGCACGAACAGCGAGACCTGTTCGGCCCAGACGATCTCCCGGCGCAGCAGCCCGATCGGGTCGGCGCGCGCCGTCCGCACCGGCCCGATCGGGATCACGCCGCGTCTGCGGGTCGGCACGATGAAGACGTCCGAGAAGTCCTCGCCGCGGGCGAGGCTCGGCATCGAGAATTCGGCCAGCCCGGAGCCGACCGGCACCTCGACGCCCACGCCCGGCAGCCTCCGGCGGGTCGGGTTCCGCACGCTCACTTGGCCGGGCACCCGCTCCCCCACGACCACCCGATCCACGGTCAGGTGCAGGTGGATCTCGAACGCGTTCCGACCGATCAGGAAACAGGATGCCGCCACCAGGAGCACGAGCCCGGTCCAGCCGACCACGATCAGCTCGGTCCAGCCCAGCGCATAGCCGAACAGGAACGAGACCCCCACGACCGCCAGGACGGCCCAGCCGAGCGGGGTGACCACGGACAAGACGGCACGCAGGGTGCCGGCGACACGAGCGCCGCATTCCCGCCCGAACCGGACTCCCGCCGCGACGAAGTCGGCCAGCCGACCGTCACCGGAGACTTTGACCGGCAGAGCAGCGGGCGGCGCGGGCACGAGCAGCGCAGGCACGGTAGCTGTGCCTGCGCCCGGACCCGGCGCGATCTGCGTCACGCAGCCTGCCTGTCGCTGGGCGGCGGAGTCTCGATCAGTACCCGGGCGATCACACTGGAGGCGGTGACGCCGTCGAATTCGGCTTCGGGGTCGAGCACGAGCCGGTGCGCGAGCACGGCGTCAGCCAGCTCCTTGATGTCGTCGGGCACCACGTAGTGGCGGCCGTTCGCGGCGGCGAGCGTCTTCGCGGTGCGGATCAGCGCGAGCGCCCCGCGCACGCTGACGCCCAGCCGCACCTCGGAGCTCGTGCGGGTGCCGTCGATCAGTCGCGCCACGTAGTCGTTGATGGTGGCGTCGACGTAGACGGTGCGGGCCAGGGCGGCGAGTTCGACGACGGTCGCCGCGGACACCACCGGGGGCACGGTCGCCTCGTGCGCGCGCTGCCCGGCACCTTCGAGGATGCGAATGGTCGAGGCGTGGTCCGGGTAGCCGATGGAGGCCTTCATGATGAATCGGTCCAACTGCGCCTCGGGTAGCCGGTATGTGCCGGCCTGCTCGATCGGGTTCTGGGTGGCGATCACCATGAACGGGGCCGCCACCGGGTGGGTGACGCCGTCGGCGGTGATCTGACCCTCCTCCATCACCTCGAGCAACGCGGCCTGGGTCTTCGGGCTGGCCCGGTTGATCTCGTCCGCCAGCACGATGTTGGCGAAGACCGGCCCGCGGTGGAATTCGAACGCCCCGCTGCGCTGGTCGTAAATGCTCACCCCGGTGATGTCACCCGGCAGCAGGTCGGGGGTGAACTGCACCCGGTTGCTGGTACCGCGCACGCTCTGTGCGATGGCGCGCGCCAGCGAGGTCTTGCCGGTACCGGGCACATCTTCGAGCAGCAGGTGTCCGCCGCTGAGAAGCGCGGTGAACGACATCCGGATGACGTGGTGCTTGCCCAGCAGCACCTGCTCGACCCCGATCACCAGTCGGTCGAAAACGTCGGCGAACTGGGTCGCCTGCTCCGCGGTCATCGTCATGGGGTGATCACTTTCGTTGGTTCACGGCGCATAGGTATAGGTCTGATTATTCACGGTCACCGCCAGAAGCACGGTGCCGGCCGGCGGGGGCGGCGCGTCGGTGCCGAACCTGCAGGTGTTCGGGGAGTCGGCATCCCGCGGGGTCACCGTGGCGTCGCCGGGCACCGAGCAGCTGTAGGCGGCGGGAAGGCCGTTGTTCTGCGGCCCGTTGGTCCAGCTGATGACTCCGGTGGCCGGGTCGTAGGCAAGCCCGGTCACGGTGAAGCTGACGGAGGCCTCGGGCGCGGTCAGCGTGCCCGACCACGGCCCGCACGAGCCCCAGTCGGTACAGGCCGAAACCTGATAACGCACGATCTCACCGAACGGGAGACCCAGAAGCTCGCGCGGCCAGCCGGCCCCGCCGAAGACGACCTCGGATCTCGGAACGACCCCGCCGGAGCCGTCGACCGCGCGCAGCCGGTAGTCCCGGATGCCCGAACTCGGGTTGATCCCGTCGACGCGCAGATCCCAGGCATCGCCCCGCGCCGCCATGGTGCTCTGCACATCGGTGACCGGTCCGGGCGCCGGGCGCACGAGCACGCTCGCCACCGCCGTCGGGGCGCAGCCGGCCTTGTTGTACCCCCAGACGGCGAAGTAGTAGCGGCCGTTGTCCGCGAGGAGGCTGTCGAACACGGTGCTGGTCGCGTCGCCGCCGAGCGTCCTCTGCTGGGCGACGATGCCGCCCTCTGTCGGTGGCCGAAGCTCCCCCGACGCGGACACCGTGCACGCCTGCGCACCCGTGGGAACCTGATCTTCGCGCAGCCGCTGCACGAAGTAGCCGCCGATGAGGGCGCCGCGACCGTCGAACCCGTCCCACGTCACGGTCACCGCTCCGGCGGAGTCGGCCGCGCTGGCCGTGATCGCGCCGGCGCGGGCCGGGCCGAACGGCGTCGCGCTCCCGGCCGCGCTGTTCCAACCGGCCAGAGCCGGGTAGGCGTCGTTGCGGGCACTGACCGTGAAGGGGGTGTTCACGCCGTTGACGAGGCCCATCACGTCGACAGAGCAGGTTCCCGCCGCGCAACTCGATCCGGAAGCGCTGACCTCCTCCTGGACGGCGCCGTTCCGGGTCACCACGTAGCCGCGAATCGCCGTCCCGCCGCCCACCGGGGCAACGATGTTCCAGCGCAGGCGCAGCCCGCCGTCGAGCGGCTCCGCAACCAGGCCGGTCGGCGCGGTCGGCACCGAGTCGGACCAGACCAGATCGGACAGCACGGTCGCCTCGGACAGCCCGATCCCGTTCTGCGCGGCGACCGACACTCGCAGAGCATTGCCCTGGCCGTTGCCGGGCGTTGCGACCTGGCAGGACGTCGCTGAGCAGAGTGAGGTGGACAGCACGGCCCCCGACGCGGCGTCGAGGAGAGAAATCTGATACCCCGTGATCGCCGAGTTGTTGAAGGCCCCGGCGTTGAACGAGAGGGACAGGCCCCGATCGAAGAAGCCGGTGACGCGCAGGCTGGACACCGGATCGGGTTTGTCCTGCACCGAGATGCGCACGGTGCCCCAGGCGTAGCGGGCAGGGTCGTTCGTCGCGTCGGCCACCTGGTACTGCAGGGTCAGGTCGGTCGGCGCAGCGTCCGAGGCCACCCGGACCGACAGCCGACTTCGGTCCGTGCTGGGCGTGATGCTCACCCCGGCCGGAACGGCGCCGCCGTCCAGGCCGCGCACCGCGAGCACGCGCAGCGGCACGGACGGGAACGGATTGGTGGCGCCGTCGTTCGCGAGCACGTCGACGACGGTCGTGCGACCGCGGGGAGCGACCGCGGCATCCGTCACGGGGATGGCGACGGGTCGCGTTGACGCGACCACGCGCAGGTCGATCCGGCCGGCTCGGCCCTCCTGAACGCCGTCGCGCACGCCGATCGTGATCGTGCTCCGCGCGCCCTTCGGGGTGGATTCCGTGGCGCGCAGGGTGAGCGTCTGACCGTCGAGCTCGTAGCTGAAACCGGTCGGGAGCGGGTCGAGCACGGTGTACGCCAGCTCAGGCTGGTCGTTCGGGTACGGGTAACTGGTGAGTCGGGGCAGGTCGATGACCTTCTCCTGATCGGGCTCGAACTCGAGCACCGCTCCACTGAAGCCGGGCGGCTGGTTCTCGCGGGGCGTGACCTCGATGGGCAGCACGATGGTCGCCGTACGCCCATCCGGGTCTTCAGGCCCCGAACCGTCGGTGACCTCGAACGAAATGGACGCCGGCCCGAAGTATTTGTCAGTGCTCGTGAACGCGAGGCCGGTGTCGTTCCGGGCCAGGTCGGCCCCATCCGAATGCGTCGCCCGCACGAGGCTGCGGTCGGTGAGGCGCACCTTTTTTCCGCCGACCGCGACGACGTAGTCGTTGATGTCGATGGAGAGCAGCGCCTCGCTCTGCACGGTCAGCGGTGGGGCACCGCGGCGCACCTGGGGTAGGGCGTCGTCGGTCCCGGGAACCCAGATGAACGCGTAGGACACGATGCTCGCGTCCTCCGGGTGGGCCACCGCGAACGGGATGATCTGGCTGGTCGGGCCCACTGTGACCCGGATGCGCCGGGCCGGCGTCACCTCGGCGATTCCCGAGAAACGCTCGGGCACCGTCAGAGCCAATGCGGCGGCCGGCCCTTCCGCGAAGAAGACGTTGGCCAGCACGTCGACGTCGACGGTCCGGGCCTCGAGCACGTCGGACAGCGGCACGTGGGTGTCGCGTGCATCCGGACGCGAGCGCGGGGCGTCCTCGCGGACCACGACCGTGAGGAAGGTGGAACTCGTTCCGCCGCGCACGTTCTGGATTTCATAGATGAAGCCGTAGCGACCCGGTGTCACGGGTGAGGTCACGGCCACGGTGTCGCCGTCGACGACGGCGGTGCCGGGGTCGGCCTGGCCGCTCGCCTGGCCGCTCGCCTCCACGCCGGTGATGCTCAGGGTGCCGCCGTCGGGGTCGGAGTCGTTGCCGAGCACCCGCACGGCAACCGTGCTGCCGGGGCGCACCACGACCTCGTCCGGAGCGGCGACCGGGTTGCGGGCGCCGTCGAGGCGCGGGCTGATCCCCACCCGCACGGTGCCGACGGCCCGGGCCCCGAGCGCGTCGACCACCGAGTAACTGAACGTGTCCGTGCCGGCCGAGTACTCCCCGGCCGTGTAGTCGAGCGAGTCCACGCCTGTGACCGTGACCGACCCCTTCTCCGGACTGGTCTCCTGGCCGACCAGTTGCACGGAGTCGCCGTCGGGGTCGATGCCGGACAGCGGGATCGGGATGCTCACCGTGTCCCCGGCGAGCACGCGGGCCGTCACGGTTTTCGGCACGGGGGCGCTGTTCGAGGTGGGATCGGCTTCCCGCACCGCGATGCTGACCTCGGCGTTCGCGAACTGGCCGTCCGGGGCGTTCACTCGGTAGACGGCGGTGACGTTGCCGGCCGTGTCCGGCGCCAGGAACCGCAGCACCCGGCCCGAGACGAAGAGCAGACCGCCGCCGGCGGGCAGTTCGGTCGCGAGCTCCGGCGCCAGGGTGAGGGTGTCACCCTCGGGATGCTCGTCGTTCGCGAGCACGGGGATGTCGATGGCGTCGCCGACGCGCACGGAGATCGAGTCCGGCACGGCGATCGGAGCCTGCTTCTGGGCCGGCGGCGGGATCTCGATCACGGTCACCGTGCCCGCGGCGTCGGCGAGGCCGTTGCTGACCCGGTAGCCGAACACGGCCGTTCCGCCCTCGAGGGGTTTGGTCAGGGTCACGCGCAGGATGCGCTGGTCGAGGATCTCGATTCGAAGCCCGCTGTCGGCGGGGACATCCGTGATGCCCGTCACTAAAAGCACCCCACCGGCCGGATCGGAGTCCGTGGCGAGCACGTCCACGAGGGTGGCCTGCTGGCCACGGATGAAGGCGGTGTGCGGCACGGTGACGGGGGCGCTGCTGGCGTCGGGCGCGGCCGTCACGTTCACTCGGATGCGTCCGGTGGCGGTGAGTTCGCCATCCGTCACCGCGTACTCGATCTCGTGCACCCCCACCACGCTGCTCTGCAACCGGAAGGTGCCGGCGTCGAAGTCCGCGGTGATGTTCACCTCGGGTTTGGCCGGCACGCTGCTCAGACGCAGCGGCGCCGATCCGCCGCGCACATGCTCCAGCGGCAACACGGTCACCTCGCTGCCGGCGGTCGCAAGCACCACGAACGCCTCGGCGACGATGGGCACCGAGCCGCTCGGCCGCACCATCACCGAGAGCGCGCCGGCCCCGCCGGCACGGCCGTCGGAGACGGTGAGGCCCACCGTTTTCGCGCCCCCACCCGCGCCGGCATCCGTGTAGACGACGGACCCGGCCGGCGTGAAGCTGACCTGGTCCGGTGCGGGAGCGGTCGCCGCCGCCAGATAGAACGGGTCGCCGTCCGGGTCGACCCAGTCGCCGAGCACCGCTGTGGTCACCCGCCCACTGGCGCGCACCGTGGTGTTCGTCGTGCGGGCCTGCACGGGTGCGGCGTTCTCCTCGGGGGAGCGCACCGCGACCGTGACCGTGGCCGAGGCACTCCCGCCGCGCCCGTCGTCGATGGTGTAGTCGAAGCTCAGTGATCCGGATGCCTCCGGCGTGAGGGTCAGCTGCACCTGCTGAGTGTCCGCCACGAGCTCGAGCCGCCCGGCCGACTCGGGCACGGGGGTGAGCGCCGAGATCACCAGCACGTCGCCGTTGGGGTCGAAGTCGTTGAGCAGCACGGGCAGGGTGACGGTGCGTCCCGGCCGGCCGCCGAAAGCGTCGTCGACAGCGACGGGTGGCACCTGGGACTTCTCGAACTCCGGCGGGGTGTCGTCAGCCGCCTGCTCGACCTGCTGCTGATCGGGGTCGGTGTCGATCAGTTCGGCCCAGTTGTCGATCAGTTCGTTGTCCCGCTGCACTGCCCAGGTCGTGCCGTTGCGGGCGTCGTTCAGCACGAGTCCGGTTCCGTTCCGCCGGAAGGCCAGCCGGGCGTCCCCGGCGAAGCCGGACAGGGTGGCGGTGGCGCCGTCGCTTCCGGTGCCGCCTTCCGCGCCGTCCGCGCCGTCCGCCGCGCAGTCGCGCCAGACGGTGCCGTCCGACCAGGCGGCATGGGCGCAGGAGGCGTCCTCGACGGGCGCGGCGGCGTCTCCGCTCCGGCCGGTGACGAGCGGGGTCAGGCGTCCGCCGGCACGGGGCACCGCAATGAGCCCCTCACGGTGGGCGATGAGAACGCGGTCGCCCGTCACGCTCGGCTCCGACAGGACCGGCTCATCCCCGGAACGGATGCTCCCGGAGAGGTCTTCAACCCCCTCCGCCTGGAACAGTCGCCGGCTCGACGCGTTGAGCAGCGCCCACCGGCCGTCGACGCTGGTCAGCTGGTAGCTGTCATCCGTTTCGCCGGCCGTGAGCGTGACCGTGCTGGTAATGGTGTCCGCGGTGAGCAGGTCGACCTGGGAGAGTTCCCCCGTCGCCGGCGTGAAGGCGAACAGCACGCCGGCCTCGTCGACGCTGACCACGGAGCCGGCACCGAAGGCCAGCGTCGGCTCAGTGGTGCTGTCGAACTCGGAGAGCTGGCTCGCGGCCACGCTCCAGACGTCGCCGTTCGCGGTGACCACCGCCCGGTCGCCGGCCAGGAAGACCGAGGCAGCGTCCGGCGGCAGGGCGACGCTGTCGGCCACCTCCGCGGTCGCGGGGTCGAGGATGTCGAGGGCGCTGTTGCCACGGTCCAGCACCAGTACGGTGGCGCCCCGTTGCACCACGTCGAGGCTGGTGCTTCCGGCGCTGACCACCGTGTTCAGTTCGAAGACGGCCGTATTGGCTCGCCCGACGACCTGGCGGGCCTCGTTACTCACCCAGACGGCCGCGTCTCCGAGGTCGAGGCGCTGCGCGGTGTACCCACCGGAGACGATGGCCACGGTGGCAATGACGGCCACGACCACGGTGCCGCTGAGCGCGGTGGCGAAGAGCGAGCGGTGGCGGGTGAGCCAGCGACGGATCACCCGGCGCCGCCGGACGCGCCCGGAAGGCCGGTATCGACGCATTTTTCCCCGCTCGGAGCACCGAGCTTGCCGTCCCGGTTGACCGTGACGGTCGCACAGACCCGAGATTGTCCCTGTGGGTCGACCCGGAATTCCGTTCCCCGCTGGATGCTGCTCTGACCGCTGCGCAGGGTCACCACGAACGTGTCGCCGTCCCGGACCCCGGGGTCGGCCCAGCTGAACACGATGGTTCCGGAGCGGAGCGCGCCATCCACATCACTGACCAGAGGGATGTCGGTGCCGGCCTGGGTCACCAGCACGGTCGTCGCCGTGGTCGCCAGTCCCACGATGATCACCGCCGCTGACACGAGTCCCCATACCGTGAGCGTGCGCCTCCGCTTCTTGGGCCGGGTGGTCACAGTGTCCCCCTGCGGGCCGGTGGTCAGCTGCCCGGTACTCAGCAGTGCCGAGGTCGCCGAGCGCGCGCCGAGGCCGGTTGGCGACGCCTTCCGGCGGCGGCGGCCGGCGTAGGCGTCGACTGAGTTGATGCCCGTGATCCGGGTCCGGTCCTCCTGGTCGGCGAGGGCAGCGACGGCCCAGCTGTCCTGCTCCACCTCGAGGGGCGTCTGCGCGAGACCGAGTTCGGCCTCCACCGATTGAAGCTCTCGGATGAGTTCCAGCACGCTCGGCTGCCGCAGTTCCGGCCGCCGCGACATCGAGCGATTCAGGATGGCGCCGAGCCGGGCCGGCACGTCGGCGCGGTCGAGCGGCGGCACGCGGGCCTTGTTGATGCGGGCCATCATCTGGGCCGAACCGTTCTCGGTACCGGCCACCTCGAACGGGGACCTACCGGCCAGGAGCGAGTAGAGGGTGGCGCCGAGCGACCACACCTCCGAGGCGACCGACCCGGAGATCTCGCCGAGCAGCACCTCAGGGGCCGACCACGGAATGGAGAGCCCGATGGCGTCGCTCCTCTCGGCCTCGCCGAGGGTTGCGGCGATCCCGAAGTCCGACAGCACCGGGTGCCCATACGCGGTGACCAGGATGTTGGACGGCTTCAGGTCCCGGTGGAGCACCCCGGACCGGTGCGCGGTCTCGACGGCGCTCGCTATCTTCACACCGATCCGCAGGGTATCCGGCACGGAGAGCGGTTCATTACGGTAGCGCTGGCTGAGGGTCGAGGAGCAGTACTCCATGACGAGATAGGGTCGACCGTCCGCGGAGACGCTCGCCTGGAAAACCGTGAGAATCGACGGATGCGAGCTTAGCTGGGCCATCAGGTTGGCCTCGGCCTGGAACAGCTGACGCACGTGATCGTTGACGATCTCGGACAGCAGTACCTTGACGGCGACCTGGCGCCTGGGCATGTTCTGCTCGTAGAGGAACACGTCGGCGAAACCGCCGGATCCGAGCGGACGGAGATAGGAGAATCCCGGTAGGTTCGGCGGCGTGGAGGGTAAGCGCCGTGCCATGTCGCCTCCCGGTGTCAACATTAGTGCGGGTCGTGCGTGAGTAGGCGCAAATCGACCGGGTGACTCGACAGGCGTCCCCTAATTTTAGGTGTCTCGCTGCCGGACGGACGCTAGAAAACTACCCCAACTCTGGGGGTACGACATCGTCGACGGCGACCACGTCGAGCACGATCACCGTGACGTTGTCGCGGCCGCCGTTGTCGAGCGCGGCTTCCAGGAGAGCCCTGGCCGCGTCATCCGCCCGCGGGTTGGAGATCAAGAAATGACGGATGCCGTACGCCGTCAGCTCCTTGGTCAGGCCGTCGGAGCAGATCAGGAGCCGCATTCCGGCCTGCAGGGGGCGGATGCGATAGTCGGGCACGGGCGGTTCGTGGAAGCCCACGGCGCGGGTGACGATGTTGCCGTGCGGGTGCACATCCGCTTCGTCCCTGGTGATCCGGCCCGCGTCCACAAGCTCCTGGACCACGGAGTGGTCGGTGGTGACCTGCTCCAGCACGCCGGAGGTGAGCTGGTACACCCGGGAGTCGCCGATGTTGAACACGATCCACTGCGGCTCGCCGGAGACGACGGCCAGCGCGGCCCCCGTCACGGTCGTTCCGGTGCCGAGGTCGGTAACACCCTCGCCCGAGGCCATGTCGACGACGGAACGGCTGAGCGCTTCGTTGATCGCCTCCGCTTCGACGTGGTCCGTTCCGGCGAGCTCGGCCAGCCGGGTCACGACGGCGGCGCTGGCGACGTCGCCGGCGGAGTGACCGCCCATGCCGTCGGCAACCGCGAAGACGGGAATTTCGGCGACGAGGCTGTCTTCGTTGATCTGGCGGCGGTGCCCGGTGTCGGTGATCGCCGCCCAGGCCAGCGTCACGGTCTTCCGCACCGACGGAAGTACGACGATGGAACCGGTTGAGCCTTGACCAATCTGGGTCACGGTTGTGCCTTCCGAAATTGCCGTGCGATTACTGACCGGGCGTGTTGCCGGCTGCGGGGAGGATCTCGATGATATTACCGTCCCCTAAGTGCACCGTCGTACCGGGCAGCACTGCGAGCGACTGGCCGGAATGAAGCCGTTGCCTGCGCCCGCGTGGCGGAGCCACCACGGTGCCGTTCGTGGAACCGAGGTCGGTGACGACGACAGAGCCGCCCTCCTGTCGTATTTCCACGTGGGTGCCGGAGACGGCGGAGGTGGGCGAGGCAACCTCGATCAGCCGCACCGGCGCGTCGCCACTGATGCGCGGCGCTCGCGGTCGACGTCCGAGCCGGCAGGGAAGGTCCAGCGGGATCTCCTCCCCGTTCGGCAGCCGGAACGCGAAGCGAGCCTCGGCGGCCCGGGCCCGTGCGCCGGCCGCAGGCCCGGACGCGGGCTGCCCGGGCGCCCGCACGTCGGTGATCAGGGTGTCGGTCCCGGCCGGGCCGGCGAGAACGGTGTCGGCGCCCGCCGCGCGGCCCGGGGCGCCGGAGCGCACGATCGTGGCATCGTCGGCAGATGAGTCGTCGGTCAGCCCGGCGTCAGTCAGCGCAGCGTCGGCCTGCGCTGCGTCGGCCTGCGCTGCCTCGGCCTGCGCTGCCTCGGCCTGGCTGTGCTCTGCCAGCGACCAGAACAGCGTGTTCGCGAACACGGATCCGAGCCCGAATGGCCGGCCGGAGTCGAGGGCGCGCGAGGAGGCCACGGGTCGCCCGGTGGAACCCACCGTGAAACCGGTCACGGCCCGGAAGTCGGCCAGCAGCCAGGGGCGGATGCTGACGTCCGAGAACCGGCGCGACCCACCGACCGAGTACACGTCGACCGCGACCTCGCCGCGAACGACCACGGAGACCGGGATGCCGTCCTCATCCGTGGGAGCGCGCTGAATGATCACCGCAAAATGCTCGACGGCGTGCTCGCCACCGAGCGGCAACAGGGCGACGAGCTCTTCGGCTTCGACGTGGGGTGCCGTCACGAGCGCGGCCAGGGTCAGGGTGATGCCCGACGGGGTGCCGGCGGGCAGTGCGGCGATGAAGCCGCGCCCCACGACGAAGGTCCAGGCGGCTTCGGTGCCGAGACCGGTTTCGTATCCGACGCGCCCCACGGGAATGGTGCCTTTCCGTTACGTTGACGATCAATATTCGGACGCCGATTCAGTGGCCGTTCAGGTCGGTGGTCAATAAGTGACAGGGCGCGCGTGATTCGCGTGTAGTCCTCGAGCACGTACATCGACACGTCTTTACCGTAGCCGGAGTGCGTGAATCCGCCGTGCGGCATCTCCGCGACCAGGCGACTGCTCCCGCCGCCGCCGCAATCGAGCAGAGAACCGCGGCGCGGGATGAACGTCCGTTCCGGCCACCACGTCGATCCGAGCCGAGCCGAGCCGAGGATCAACTCCGTCCCGAACGAATTCGACGGTGCCCGCCGTTGACGACATTGCGAAGGTCGCGAGCGCTCAAGGGACTCCCGAGTGGTTCGATGGCCCGCGGAACCTCCCCATCAGCGACCATCCCAGCGGCGGGAAACGAGCCTGAACCAGGCAATCTTCCAAGGATTCCGTTGTGTTTGGCGTGAATTGCTGCGGAATCGCTTGCCTGAGGTCACTCCCGCTGGCATACTCGCTGGATGAGCGTAAACGGGCGCAATGCGGGCAGGCCGGCCCCACTGGATGAGGTCTCGAAGAAGATCATCGAGCAGCTCCAGAACGACGGCCGACGCTCGTATGCCGAAATCGGCAAGGCGGTGGGCCTGAGTGAGGCCGCAGTGCGACAGCGCGTGCAGAAATTGACGGATGCCGGCGTCATGCAGGTCGTCGCCGTCACCGACCCGATGCAGCTGGGCTTCTTCCGCCAGGCCATGATCGGCATCCGCGCGACCGGGGACACTCGACTGCTCGCGGACCGACTGTCCGCCATTCCGGCCGTCGACTACGTCGTCCTGACGGCCGGATCCTTCGACCTGCTGGTCGAAGTTGTCTGCGAGGACGACGACGAGCTGATCGACCTCCTCAATTCACAGATCCGTGGTCTCGAGGGCGTCAGCTCCACCGAGACCTTCGTTTATCTCAAACTCCACAAGCAGTTCTACAACTGGGGAACACGGTAAGAAAATGACAATCACATCAGCCACCACCGACTCCGCCGCGTCCGACACCGCAGTCGCCGCCGAAGTTGCCACCGACAGCACCGGCGACACCACAGCCGAGGCGTCGGCCACCCCCCGCGTCTACACGGATGCAGAGAACGCCACCCTGCAGCAGAAGGCGAAAGACCACCTCTGGATGCACTTCTCGCGCCAGTCCGTGCTCGAATCCGGCCACGGCGTGCCGATCATCACCAAGGGTGTCGGCCACCACATCTGGGACTCGAATGGCAAGAAGTACATCGACGGCCTGAGCGGGCTGTTCACCGTCAACGCCGGCCACGGCCGCAAGCGGCTCGCCCAGGTGGCGGCGAAGCAGGCCGAGGAACTCGCGTTCTTCCCAATCTGGTCCTACGCCCACCCGAGCGCCATCGAGCTAGCCGATCGTCTGGCCGCAAACGCGCCCGGCGACCTCAACCGGGTCTTCTACTCGACCGGAGGCGGCGAGGCCGTGGAGACCGCCTTCAAGCTGGCCAAGTACTACTGGAAGCTGCAGGGCCGCCCCACCAAGCACAAGGTCATCTCCCGCAACGTGGCCTACCACGGCACCCCGCAGGGCGCCTTGGCCATTACGGGCATCCCGGCCATGAAGGAAATGTTCGAACCGGTCACCCCCGGCGGATTCCGCGTCCCGAACACCAACTTCTATCGCGCCGACGAGCTGGGTTCCGGGTTCGGCGACGACGTGGAGAAGTTCGGCCTGTGGGCCGCCAACCGCATCGAAGAGATGATTCAGTTCGAGGGCCCGGAGACCGTGGCCGCGGTGTTCCTGGAACCCGTGCAGAACTCTGGCGGCTGCTTCCCGCCGCCCCCCGGCTACTTCAAGCGGGTGCGCGAGATCTGCGACCAGTACGACGTGCTGCTGGTGGCCGACGAGGTCATCACCGCTTTCGGACGCATCGGCAACATGTTCGCGTCCACGACCTTCGGGATCGAGCCGGACATGATCACCTGCGCGAAGGGCATGACCAGCGGCTACTCCCCGATCGGCGCCACCATTATCAGCGACCGCATCTACGAGCCCTTCAAGCACGGTGACACGACCTTTTATCACGGTTACACATTCGGTGGCCACCCGGTTTCCGCGGCCGTGGCCATGGCCAACCTCGACATCTTCGAGGAGGAAAAGCTCAACGAGAACGTGCGTGAGAACTCGCCGCTTTTCCGGGCCGAGCTGGAGAAGCTGCTCGCCCTGCCGATCGTCGGCGACGTGCGCGGCGAGGGCTACTTCTTCGGAATCGAGCTGGTGAAGGACAAGGTCACCAAGGAGACCTTCAACGACGCCGAGTCTGAGCGCCTGCTGCGCGGCTACCTCTCCAAGGCGCTGTTCGAGGCCGGGCTGTACTGCCGTGCCGACGACCGCGGCGACCCCGTCGTGCAGCTCGCTCCCCCGCTGACGATCGGCCCGGCCGAATTCAGTGAGATCGGCGACATCCTGTACGGCGTGCTGTCGGAGGCGCCCAAGTACCTGTAGCCGCTACCGGCCAACCGGATGCCTGAAGCCGGTCACCTGCCGCCGGAAGTCCGATTGTGGCATTCGGCTCAGGCGTTTTCGGTTTCGTCCGGAGGGACCGCGAACGCCCAGTCTGGTAAATGCCCCGAACCGAAAACGGTGTGGAGCAGCTCAGCCATGCCGTAGTGCCGGTCAATGGCGAGTGCCTGGTCGACGAAGATTCCGGCGACCGACCCGCGCCCCATCGCCCACGACAGCCAGGCCAGCATGCACAGCGGCGCCGGTCTGGCCGTGCGCGGCGCCAGAGCGACCAGCACCTTCAGCAGTCGGATCGCCGGCTCGATGCGTTCGGGGTCGGGGCGCTCCCGGCCGAGCCCGAGCATAAGGTCGCTCGTGACCCGGGAGTGCGGGCTGTCGAGTCCGTCGGACTGCTCCTCAGCGATGATGTCGTCCAGGCTCCGCCCCGTGGATCGCTGCAGGATGGCATACCGCAGGTTGAGGCAGTGCGTGTTGCGGCCGACCGTCTCTCCGAAGGCGAATTGCAGCATCATCTGGTCCCGGCAGGCCGGCCCCTGCATCAGGAACAGCAACGCGGCCGCGTCGTCAAGCCCCAGGTTCTGCGGGTCACAATCGAGCGCCGCCTCCGCGGCCACCACCGGGTCGAGGATGTCGCCGGCCAACTCAAGCAGTTCCGGCACCGTGCCGGCCTGGCCACCGAGGCGTTGATAGCGCGCCAGCCGGCGGCCGAGCCGCTCTCTCATCGACGGGTCGACCGCCGGCAGGTCCGCGCGACTCTGCAGCGTCGCGAGGTCGCGGCGAACCTCTTCGGGGATGGCCCGGTGCACCTCGGAGGCGGCGATCGCGCAGAGCGGATGCCCGCCGGCCGGGCAGTCCGGGTCGAAGTACGAGCCCCACCCGTCGGCGGCCACGCACAGGGCGTCGCGAAGCAGGAACCCGGAGAGCCGGGCGCGAGCGCACAGCACCTCGACGAAGCGTTCCTGCGGCAGGCCGGCCACAGCCGCGATGTTCTCGTCGCTGTAGACGACGGGCACCAGCGCGTCGACGTCCGGGATCTTGCAGAGCGTTCCCACGAGCGTGGTGGCGATGCGCTTGAGCACCTTCTCCGGTGCCGCAGGGTCGGGCAGGTTGAACCGCATCGCCCCGCAGGTGCGGTTGCCGCGGAAGGCGACGAGCACCAGGCTCTTCTCGGGCAAGAACCCGGCGAGCTGCGGCACGAGCGCGAGGAAGTCATGTGCTTCCCTGGTCTTGACGATTGTCCTGTTCATGGGTCCACCCTCTCCAGAACCGCCTCCACCTCCCGATCCGGGTCGGGTCGGTGCACGACTCGGCGGATTCACATTCTGGGGAGGACTGGCCACGTACTCTGGAACAGACGGATGCGGCCGGTGGGCAAGCGCACGACACCGACAACAGAACGAGGTGCACGGATGGCATTTTCAACCTTTCTGGATGTGTTGCTGCTGGTCGTGTTGTTCGGCTACCTGATTTCCGGATACCGCAGCGGCCTCATCGGCAGCATCGCCGGAATCGCCGGACTCGCAGCGGGTGCCGTCGCGGCCTACTTTCTGGTGCCGCTCGTGGGCACCTGGGTTCCCGCCGCGGAGTGGCGCACGGCCGCGACCCTCGCGGCCGCAGCTGTTTTGCTGATCGGCGGCCTCTCGCTCGGACGCTCCATCGGCAGGATCCTGACTCCCCAGGGCACTCGCAACAAGCTCCGGGTCGTCGACCGCGTGCTCGGCGCCGGCGCAGCCGTCGCGGTGTCGGCCCTCGTGGTCTCGATGATCGCCTTCAGCATCGGTGCCCTCGGGGTCCCGGTGGTGTCGTCGGCGGTGAGCTCGTCGAGCGTGATCCGCTCGATCGACTCCCTGACCCCCGATCAGGTGAAGAGCTTCCTGGCCCAACTGCGCTCCATCGTGGTGACCGAGGGCATCCCGCGTGTCGTGGAGGCCTTCAACGGCGAGGCCCCGGTCGTGCCGAGCGTAGGCACCGACAGTGACGCCCTGCGCGCGGCGAGCGCGTCGGTGATGAAGATCAACGGCACCGCCTATGCGTGCGGACAGAACCAGTCCGGCAGCGGTTTCGTGATCGCTCCGGATCGGGTTCTCACCAACGCTCACGTCGTCGCCGGGGTGGAGGAGCCCGTCGTCGTCACGCCCGACGGCAGGTCCCGTTCTGGTCAGATCGTCTACTTCGACCCGATCGTGGACCTCGCCGTGATCGCAGTGCCGGGGCTCGAGGCTCCCCCGCTCTCCCTTGGCGACAATCTTCCGCCGGGCAGCCTCGCGGTGAGCAGCGGCTATCCCTTCGGCGGGCCATTCGAATCGGCGCCGGCCGAGGTCGTCGCCGTGGCCCCAGCCCTGGTCGCCGACATCTACGGGCAGGACCCGTCCTCCCGGCAGATCTACACGCTGGCTGCCAACGTCGACCACGGCGAATCGGGCGGCCCCCTGCTCAGCGAGGCCGGCATCGTGACGGGCGTCATCTTCGCGAAGTCGACCACCACCGAGAACCTCGGCTACGCCCTCGCCATGGAGGAAGTCGACCCGGTCGCAGAGCAGGCCGCCACGCTCGGCTCCCCGGTCTCGTCCGGCACCTGCATCAGCGGCTAACTGAGTGAGTCCGCGTCGACTGACTGTGTCGCTGCCTACGGTCAAAACTGACTGTGCCCGGTGGACTCTGGTGCTCCAAAGCGGAACGCCGCACCGGGTACCGAACCAATTCGACGGAGGTTCTCGCGTAAGACTGCTCTTTCGGAGTGGGGTGACCCGTGGTTTCCGGCAGAATCTCCGTCGGATTCGTTCGGGGTGGGCGGAAGAGCCAGTCGCAAACCCCCGTCCGCGAACTCTCAGCGCCGGCGGCCATGAGCACTCACCCATCTGGTCCGCGATGGCAGACTAGACAGGTCCTGAACCAGCGGGACCACAGGAAAGGCCCACCGTATGACGATCATCGCCGCCGCCGACGGTTCGGCCCTGGGCAATCCCGGCCCCGCCGGATGGGCCTGGTTCGTCAACGATTCCTGCTGGGCCGCCGGCGGCTGGAAGCACGCCACGAACAATCAGGGCGAACTGAAGGCCGTGCTCGAACTGTTCCGGGCAACCGCCCACCTCGACGACGACCTGCTCGTGCTGTGCGACAGCCAGTATGTGATCAACTCCATCACCAAGTGGATGCGCGGTTGGAAGGCCAAGGGCTGGCGCAAGGCGGACGGCAAGCCCGTGATGAACCTGGACCTGCTCCAGGAGCTCGACGAAGCTCTGGCCGGACGCCGCTACCGGTTCGAATGGGTCAAGGGCCACGCTAACCACCCGCTCAACGAGGCCGCGGACAGCAGGGCCCGAGCCGTGTCGGAGGCGTACCAGCGGAACGCGCCGATCAAAGCCGGCCCCGGCTGGGTGCGGGATGGCGATGCCGCACCCGTTCGGCGCTCCGCGCTGACCTCGGCCACGAAAGCACGGACCGTCGCTTCGCCTACCGCCACTCTGAAGCTGCCGGCCGGCCCGTCGCATCCGAAGCTGTTCGCGTTCGACGAGCTGGATGCCTCCCACACCGTGTCACTGGAACTCTCCGCCGACGAGCACGCGCGTCTGACCGAACGTGCCGCCAGGCTCGGCGTCAGCGTCGAAGAACTTCTTCACGGCCTGATCTGACCTCGGTCTGCTTCGCCACGTTCTTCGCCGCGTTCTTCGGCGGCAGAAGGGTGTTCGCCTCGTCGAGGGACATGCCGTTGGTCTCCGGAATCTTGGTCAGCACGAACACGAATGACAGCGCCGCGAACAGCGTGTACAGGCCGTAGGTCATGGGCAGCGAGACTGCCGCCAGCGGCGGGAACGTGACGGCGATCAGGAAGTTCGCGATCCACTGGGCCGCTGCGGCGATGCCGAGCGCCTTCACCCGGATGGTGTTAGGGAACATCTCGCCGAGCAGCACCCAGACCACCGGGCCCCAGGACGCACCGAAGAAGACCACGAACACGTTGGCCGAGACCAGGGCGATCCCACCCCACGCACCGGGCAGGCTGATCTCGCCGTTCACGGTGACCGCCTGGCTGAAGGCGATCGCCATCGTAGCCAGCGACAGCGTCATACCGATGGAACCGGTCATCAGGATCGGCCGACGTCCGATCCGGTCGATCAGGGCGATGGCGATGAAGGTAACCGCGATGTTGGTCAGGCCGGTGAACACCGAGATGGTGAGCGAGCTCGACTCCTCGAAGCCGACCGCCTTCCACAGGGTGGTCGAGTAGAAGAAGATCACGTTGATGCCGACGAACTGCTGGAACATCGACAAGAGGATGCCGATCCAGACGATCGGGCGCAGGCCGAAGGCCGTGCCGCGCAGTGACCCGGAACGCTGACCCAGAGTGTCGGCCTTGATCGAGGCACGGATGTCGCGGATCTCGCGGTCCACATCGCCGTTGGGCCACACCTTCTGGAAGACCGCGCGGGCCTCCGTCTCACGGTCTTTCAGCACCAGGAACCGGGGGGACTCCGGAAGGATCTTCGCGATCACGAAGTACACGGCGGCGGGCAGCGCGCAGGCCAGGAACATCAAGCGCCAGGCGTCGATCCCGAACAGGGAGGGCTCACCCGCGCCTCCCGCGGTGTTGGCGAACACGGCGTCGGACAGTAGAGCGGAGAAAATACCGATCGTGATGGCGAGTTGCTGGAGCGATCCGAGGCGTCCCCGAATGGCTCGCGGTGAGATCTCGGCGATGTACGCCGGGGCCACCACGGATGCGAGCCCGATGCCGAGACCGCCGACGATGCGCCAGAGCACGAGGTCGTAGATGCTGAAGGCGAAGGCGGAACCGACCGAACTGACGAAGAACATGATCGAGCCCAGAAGCATCACCGGGATTCGACCGTAGCGATCGCCGACCCGGCCGCCCAGGTAGGCCCCGGCTGCGGCACCCAGTAGCGCGCTCGCGACCGCGAATCCGGTGAGGGTCGCCGTGAGCGCGTACTCGTCTTGAATGGCATTCACCGCGCCGTTGATCACGGACGCGTCGAACCCGAAAAGGAACCCGCCGAAGGCTCCCGCCACCGCCAGCGCGATGACCTTTCCGTTCGTGGATGGTTTCGCAGTCTCGGTCATCGTCAAGGCCTCTGTCTCATTGTTGAACAATCCAAAAAGCCTACGCCCCAACGACAGGGTGCCGAACCTCGGCGGAACCTGCGCCCATCAGCTCCCTGTGCTATCCATGACCCATGACTCGATTCCTCGGAGTTGACCTGGCCTGGGCCGAAGGCAGCACGTCGAAACCGGCCAATGAATCCGGCCTGGCGTGCATCGATGAGACCGGCCGGGTGCTCGACGCCGGTTGGGCCCGCGGCACGGATGCCGTGATGCGCTGGATCGACTCCCTGTGGGAACCCGGCGCCGTGCTGGCGGTCGACGCGCCCCTGGTGGTGAACAACCCCACCGGCATGCGCCTGTGCGAGCGGGAAACCGGCAGTCGCTACGGCCGCTGGCATGTCTCCGCGAACGCCTCGAACCTCGGCCGCCCCTGGGCAGGCGGGGTGACGATCCGACGCCGATTGGAAGCCTCCGGCTGGACCTACACCGACGGCCTCGCGCCGGTGGATAAGGCCACCCCCAGCTTCTTCGAGTGCTACCCCTACACGACGCTCGTGGGCGCGGCGGAGTTCGGTTACCTCGACAAGCGACCCCGCTACAAGCGCATGGGCACCTCCCTTCCGCCGGACGAACGCCGGACGAAGCGGGCCATGGTCTGCGATGACCTCATCCAGCGGATCTGGGGGCTCACCCGAGCGTCGCCGCCGCTCGACCTGGGCTCCCATCCCGTCTCGGACGCCCTGGTGACGGAGCATTCACCGTTGGTCGACCGAGCCTACAAACACCGCGAAGACCTGATCGACGCCCTGCTCTGCGCCTGGACGGCCTCGCTCTGGTGGCACCGGGGCACGGAGCGCTGCCAGGTTCTCGGCGCCTCGGACACCGTGTCGGAGCTCGGTCACCGACCGACCATCATCGCGCCGGCCCGGCCGGAGCAGCGCCGCAGCGACGAGGGGGCGCGGCTCGTCACCGCACCGGGTACCAGCGCGTCCTGACCCGCTCGGTCACCTGCCACGACACCGGCTCCACGCGGGTGCGAGCCGTGGCGAGCACTCGGTCGCCGACCAGGAGGGCCATCGCGGCATCATCCGCCGTGAACCGCACGATCGCGCGCGGAGAACCAGCCACCACGGCGAGATCGGATGCCTCCACGGTCGTCAGCTCCGCGGCGGCAGCCGTCAGGTGCGGCAGGACGGAGTCCGGGGCGATGCCCGAATGGAGAGCACCGATGATCAGGGTGATACGGAAAGACGGCATCCAGTCAGCGTAGGCGGGTACGCACGAACAGGTGTCCACACTGATCGCAGCTGTCCACTGGTCGCAGGTGTCCTCAGGTCAAGGCACGCCCGACGTCCCGACAGAGTCGAGGCCCACCATGATCTGGCGCGCCCCACTTCTGGCACCGCCCGCGTTCCTGACACTCACCTCCTGGTCGGGAGGTCTGACCCGGAGTTCGGCCCCGACGCGCTCAGTCCCCGGTGGCCGACGCGGAATCCGGCTCCGGCTCCGGAAAGCGCACCTCGACCGGTGTCCGGTCCGCCAGCTCGTCCCCGGCTGGATGAGTCAACTCAATGATCACGACGCTCGGTGCCTGGCCGAGCAGGTCGAGGATGGATCCGATCTCCAACCCGGAGTAGGGGTCGTCGACATCGAGCACCTCCGGCCGCACCCCGAACAGACGGTCGGACGCGGCGATCATCAGCACGGCGCCGCGGTGTTCGGCCTGGTCGAAGATGCGGCCGAGGTTGTCCTCAGTGGCGGCGGCACTGGCTCCCACGACCTCGTTCAGGGGTACCGTCACAAGAGACTTGCCCAGTTCGTTCGCGACGGATGCCGCGGCCTCGGCCTTCGCCACGGCATCCGCTCCCGTGAACACGGCGAGCGCACCTGCCCCGGCCAGCTTCACGACATCACGGACGGTGCCGACCACTGCCGTGCGCTCGGCTGCGTCCAGGGTGAAGGAGGCCATCACGCCGAAGGACAGTCGCAGCGGCGCGTTGGATGCCAGCCAGAGGGAGGTCAGCACCTCGTTGGTCAGCGGCGAGGGTGAGAGCCAGACCTGCAGGTTGTCTGCCGAGCCGATCGGGACGTTCAGCACGGGATGGCGTTCGATGGCGGCGCGCGCTGCACCGAAGGCACGGTGGCTGCCGGCATCCGTGTCGACGTCGTCGCCGGGAAAAGCACTCACCAGGTAGTGCAGTTCCGAAATCACTCGGCTGGGTCCCCGCTGGGTCTCCTCCCGATAACTGATCAGGCTGTCGTAGTAGAGGAACAGGTTGATGGAGGGGCCGGCGACACCGGTGCGGGGTGCGCCGAGCGCGTAGGCCGTGACCTGCAACCCGATCGGCGGGGAAGACAGCAGTCGTTGGAGCGCGACGGTCGTCGAGGCGATGGCCTGGCCGTAGTTGGTGAGCGACGACATGGGGACCCCGGCTTCTGAGAGCTTCTGGATGCGAAAGTGAGCAGCCAGAGCCACGGTACTCCGGCTCACCAACCAGGTCGAGGAGTTCGGCTGCGCCACGGCGGAACCGGCCCGGTGCCGGTCCCGTGAATGCCGTAGCCTGCTTCGATAGATGTGTTCCTCGCGGTATCCGCCGCAGTGAAGGAGTTCCATGGACTACTCGGCAACGATCGTGGCCCAGGCCCACGTCACCAAGCCCGACGCACTGCGGCTGATCGCGGAGGCGGCCGGGTCGACCGTGCGGGATGCCGGGACGGCACATCCGTTCGTGCCGCTCGTCGGCGGCGGTCGCGTCGAAGTGGAGATTCCCAAGTTCGGCGAGGGCCCGCCGCTCGCGATCGATGTCTTCAACCCCCACGGGGCCGCGCAGGCCCGGGCTTCGGCACTGTCAGTGCAGGCTGCCCTCGCCGGTGTGACCGATTGGCCGACCGAGGTCAGGTAGCCGCGTGCGCGGCAACCGGCCCAGGTAGACCCTCACCCGCCGCTGCACTCCTCCCCCCTTCCCGATGCGGATCAAGCCGCAGCGAACCTCGGTGCGACGACCGCGTCCCGATGACGCGCTCCCGAGGTCTCCCTCCCGCGTGCCCTCCGCGGCGAGACCCCTGCACGCGTCGCGGTGCACCTTATGGAGGCCGGCGCACGGTAGAGAGCCGGTTGCCTGGTGGGGTGTCCTTTGGGTCGTTTTGTGGGGTGTGTCGTTTCTTGGGCGTGGTTCGGTGGTCTGGGAAAACGGTTCATGGCCCGGAAGGGCCGCGTCGGACTCATGAGGCGCCCCACGGGCGACGCTCACCACTCGGTGCGTGCACGCTCCTGCTCGACGACCTCTTCCCGGTCGACCAGGCGGCGCAGTCCGGCGAGCGGCTGCGCCATACGGTGATTGCCTCGGATGCGTGGCTCCACCCGGTCGAGGAAGGCCCAGTACCCGGCGGTGAACGGGCATGCGTCCTCGCCCAACCGTTTCTTCGGGTTGAACGTGCACGCGCCGCAGAAGTCGCTCATCTTCGAGATGTAGGCGCCCCCGGAGGCGTACGGCTTCGTGGCGACGATCCCGCCGTCGGCGTGCTGGGACATCCCGACCACATTGGCGGGCATCACCCACGGGGCGCCGTCGACGAAGGCGTTCGTGAACCATTCGGTGAGCTCGGCCGGTTGGTAACCGCGCTGCAGCGCCCAGTTGCCGAGCACCATCAGCCGCTGAATGTGGTGCGCATAGCCCGTGCGGCGCACTTCGTCGAGCACGTGGCTGAGGCACTTCGCCCGCACGGAACTGCCGTCGAGCTCGAGGAACTCCCGCGGCAGGGCCACCTGCGCCTCGAGGTGGTTGCTGCGCCGCACGTAGTCCTCACCCAGGTGCCAGTACAGGTGCCAGACCCAGTCCCGCCAGCCCATGATTTGGCGCACCACGGCCTCCACGCTCTGCAGCGGGGCTCCCCCGGCCTCGTACGCGGCGACGACGGCGTCGATCACCTCCCGCGGATGTAGCAGCCCCAAATTAAGGGGAACGCTCAGCCTGGCATGGGCCATCGTCTCGTCCCCGAGCAGCGAGGCATCCTCGAAGGGGCCGAAGTCGCTCAAACGCGTCTCGACGAAATCGGCGAGCGCCATGAGTGCTTCCGCCCGGGTGGCGGCGAACCGGCGGGGTCCGTCCTCGCCGATCAGCCGAATGCGCCCCTCGGCCTGCCACCGGTCGAGGTCGGCGCGCACCTGCTCGTCGATGTCGTCCTCCACCGGATGGAAGGGGTCCGGCAGCCCCAGGCCCACCGCTCCCTTCGGCGGCGGCTGACGGTTGTCGTGGTCGAAGTTGAACCGGCCGCCCTCGGGATCGGGCCCGCGCATGAGCAGCCCGGTTTCCGTGCGGGCATGGCGATAGAACTGGTCCATGATCAGCCGGGATGGCGGTCTCCCCGCGACCCAGACGGCGAAGTCGGCCTCACTGGTCACGAAGCCGCGGCTGGGCAGCACCCGCGCGCCGAGCTCGTGAACCAACGCGCGGGAACCCCACGAGGTGGGGTTGACCACCTCGAGGTCACGGCGGGCCAGCACATCCCGGTAGTGCTCGGCGCGCAGGTACTCGACTCGATCACCGAGCTCCCTGGCCCGGTGCCTGAGGGCGGTGAGAATGAGGTGCGCTTTGGCTCGGTGGTAGGGGCGCCGACCGAGAACGCCGACCGACTCCACCATCAGGATCGGTCCGCCGTCATCGAAATGGGGGCCGAGCTGGTCGGCGAAGAGAAAGCGAGGCACTGCCATGGCTTCGAGTCTAGATGCCGTGCCGCACGCGAGGTTCGAGGCCGATGCCCAGCCGCGACGGGTTAGCCTCGGTCCATGGGCAGGTTCGTGGACAGTTGGCGGTCGCACCTTCTGGTGACCTTTTCGGGGAACGGGTCAGGTCGCCCGCAGTGGGTCGAAAAAATCGAAGAGGGCGACGATATCGGCTTCTTCGGTCCGGGCTCCGCCTCCTGGGCCGTGCACGGTGGGATGGCAACGATGGTCGCCGGCATCCGTGCCCTGCTGATGCAGACCCTTCATCCCGGCGCGATGGCCGGCGTACACGATTGGTCGCGCTATCGGGAAGACCCGCTCGGGCGGCTCTCCGGCACCATTCAGTGGCTCGTCACCGTGACCTTCGCCGACACGACCCTGGCCGAGCACGAGTCGTCCCGCGTGGGGCGCTTCCACGACCGGGTCACCGGCACCTACCGCGACGCCCAGGGCATCGAGCGCCCCTATGCCGCCGGGGACCCCGAACTGCTCGCCTGGGTGCACATCGTTTTCACCGACGCCTTCCTGGCCTCGCACACGATCTGGGGTGACCCCATCCCCGGCGGGGCCGACGGCTACGTGCGCGAATGGGCCAAGGCCGGAGAACTCGTCGGCGTGCACAATCCGCCGCGCTCCGCGTCCGAACTGCAGGCACAGCTGGATGCGTTCAAGGATGCCGGCATCCTCAAGAGCGACGAGCGCGTGGCCGAGGCTGTGCGCTTCATTCGCAATCCCCCGCTCCGGCCCGCCATGATGCCCTTCTACCGGGTCATGTTCGCCGGCGCCGTCGCCTCGATCCCCCGCGAATACCGCGAGCTGCTCGGCCTGCGGCGCTCCCTGCTCCCGGCGGTCTGGGGCACCGGCGCCGTTCTCCGCCTGGTGCGCCTGCTGCTCGGCCGGTCGTCGACCTCAGAGGATGCCGCCCGGGCCCGTATCGCGCGTCTCTCCGCCGAGAACCCCGCGTAAACTGATCGGATGCCTCCGCGCCCTGACCGCTCGCGCACGGGCGCGACTCGCTCTCGCCGCTTCCCCTTCCGACTGCTGGTGATCGGGCTGGCTGCCCTCGTTCTGACCTCACTGGGAATCTTCGCAGCCGTCAACCCCGACCTTTCGGAGACCGACGGGGACGTGCAGGTGACCCGCCCCGAAGGTCGCCCCCTGCGCGTGCTGTTCGTGGGCGATTCGATCAGCTACGGCCTCAACGCGCAACTGCAGGACCTGGGCTTCCGTCCACTGATGGTCGATGCGCTCGCAGAGGACGGCCCGGTTCAGGAATTCCACAAGAATCGGGCCGGTGCCACCACCCGCACGGTATCCAGGCTGGTCGATGTGCCGGAGAACCTCGACCTGGCCGTGGTCGAACTGGGCACCAACGACGTGCTCGACCAGACCGCGCCCGACAAGTTCGCGCTCAGCTATCGGGCACTCCTGAACCGCGTGCACACCGAATCTCCGGGCGTCCCCCTCGTCTGCGTTGGCACCTGGGGAACCGCGGATGAGACCGACGCGTACAACGACATCATCGACCACGAGTGCGCCCGAGAAGGCGGCGCCTTCGTCAGTCTCTACGACCTCTATCCGATCGAGGCCAATCGCGGCCCCGCCGGACGGGATGTCTTCGGCGGCACGAGCGATCGTTTCCACCCCAACGACGCAGGCTACCGAGCGATTGCCGAGCACCTTCTGGGCCGCATCAGCATACGCTGAACTGCGTCGCATATCGCGGGGCGAAAGTACACCCCCTTGATGATTTCCTCTCCGTGAGGAAACCTCCAAGCATGAGACAAAACGACTGGGTACTCACCGTCCACTGCCGGGAGTGCGGGATCGGCGGCACAGCCCAAGTCGGAACCGACCGGCGCATCGTCTGGCCGGTGATCGTGCACGAGGGCGACTGCGAACTCGCCGATGACAAGGACCTCGTGGAGTCCCGCTCCGGGCATCCTGCGCATGGAGTCCGCCAGTCGGCTTACGCGCGCTGACGGGCTCACCCCCGGCAGGATTATCGCCAGAGAAAGCACGAGCACGTCCGGGCGAACGATCGACTGCCCGGCCATCTGCAGTGCTGCAGAGGGTGAAGCCGTGCCGACGGCGCCCGCCGGTCGTTACCGCTCCGAGGCGAAGAACGCGCCGATCGCAGCGCTCAGGGCCACCGGGTCGCTCACGTGGCACAATTCGCGGGCGGAATGCATCGAGAGCAGCGGGATGCCCACGTCGACCGTGCGGATGCCGAGCCGCGTGGCGGTCAGCGGGCCGATGGTGGAGCCGCACGGCACCGTGTTGTTCGACACGAATTCCTGGTATTCCACGCCGGCCTGCACGCAGATTCGGGCCCACAGGGCCGCACCCGCCGCATCTGTCGCGTAGCGCTGCGTGGCGTTGATTTTCAGCAGCGGGCCGCCCCCGGCGACGACCATGTTCGCCGGGTCGTGCTTCTCCGGGTAGTTCGGGTGCACCGAGTGACCCGCGTCGGCCGACACGCACCACGAGCCGGCGTAGGCGCGCAGGCGATCACTGACGGATGCCCCGAGTCCTGCCCCGATCCGGGTCAGAATGTCGTCCAGCAGCGGCCCGCTCGCACCCGTTCGGGTCTCGGAACCGAGTTCCTCGTGATCGAAGGCCGCGAGCACCAGGATCTGACCGGCCGGTGCCGGGGCTCCGATCAGGGCGACCAGGCCGGCGTGCACCGAGGAGAGGTTGTCCATGCGCCCCGCGGCGAAGAGCTCGCAGCCGAGGCCGAACCGGGCCGGATGGGCCGTGTCGGCCGTGAGGATGTCGTAGCCGGCGACCTCCTCTCCCGCCAGCCCGGCCAGGCCCGCCAGGTGCCCGACCAGGTCGGCCTGACTCGTTTCCCCCAACCCGAACACCGGGGTCAGGTGCCGCTGACGGTCGAGAGTGAGGCCGGTGTTGGCGTCCCGGTCCAGGTGGATGGCCAGCTGCGGGATGCGGCAGAACGGGCCCGTGCGCACGAGGTGCTCGGTGCCGTCGATGGTGGTGAGCCGGCCGGCGAGTTCGAGTTCGCGGTCGAGCCAGGAGTTGAGCAGAGGACCGCCGTAAACCTCGACCCCGGCCTGCAGCCAGCCGTGGGCGCCGATGGTCGGCTTCGGCTTCAGCTTGAAACCGGGCGAGTCGGTGTGCGCCCCCAGAATGCGAAACGGTGTCGTCGGGCCGGCCCCGTCCGGCTGCACCCAGGCGACGACCGCGCCGTCGCGCACGAGGTAGCGCCGTCCGGGCGCACCGGACCACTCCTCGGTTTCGCTCACCCGGTCGAAGCCGGCGGTGTCCAGGCGGCGGGCAACCTCCGCGGCAGCGTGGTACGACGACGGGGAGGCGGTGATGAACTCGGCGAAATCGTCGATGTAGTCCGGTGTGGATGTCATGGGTCATATCCAACCACCCTGCGTACTATGTCCACATTCAGGGCCGAGCAGTCACGGCCCGGCATTCACGGCCCAGAGGAGCGCCCATGAACCAGCCGAGCCAGCCGAGCCAGCCGCCGCACCCGGCCCGCGCCGCCTTCGACGCCGTGATCTTCGACCTCGACGGCGTGGTCACCGACACGGCCGCCGTGCACGCCCGGGCGTGGAAAGCCCTGTTCGACGAGGCACTGCCGGGGCTGACGAAGTCGCCGGTGCCTTCGTTCGAAATCGAGAGCGACTACCGGCGGTACGTCGACGGGCGGGCGCGGGAGGACGGCATCCGTGCGTTCCTGGCCTCGCGCGGGATCGAACCGGCGCATGGCCGGGCGACCATCGACGCTCTCGCCGGCCGCAAGCAGGAGCTGTTCACCCGCGAGCTCGCCGTCGGCGGCGTGCAGGCGTTCCCCGGCACGCTGGCGCTGTTGCGCCGGTTGAAAGAGCAGGGGCTGCCGGTGGCCCTCGTGACAGCGAGCCGCAACAGCGCCGCCGTGCTGACCGCGGCGCGCCTCACGGGCCTATTCGACGTCACGGTCGACGGCACCGACGCCGTGCGGATGCGCCTGGCCGGCAAACCCGACCCGGCCCTGTTCCTCGAGGCGGCCCGGCGACTGCACGTGACGCCGGACCGCACAGTGGTCGTCGAAGACTCCGAGGCCGGGGTGCAGGCCGCGGCGCGCGGCGGATTCGCCCTGGTCATCGGCATGGAGCGTACGGGCGACACCCGGCTGCGCTCGGCCGGCGCCGATCTGGTGCTCACCGACCTCGCCGACCTGGACCTGGCCGGCCTGGACCCCGCTCTGACCGGGAAAAACCGCGGCTGGGCCGGAGGCGAGACCGGCAGCGACCCGTGGTTGCTGCGCTACATCGGCTATGACCACGCAACCGAGGGGCTGCGGGAGGCGCTCTGCACACTCGGAAACGGCTACTGGGGCACTCGCGGCGCGGCGGCCGAGTCCACCGACGACGGCGTGCACTACCCCGGAACCTACCTCGCCGGCGTCTACAACCGGGTGCAGACGACCCTCGGCGAGCGCACCGTCGAAGACGAGCACCTGGTCAACGCCCCCAACTGGCTGCCGCTGGGATTCAGGGTGGCCGACGGGGACTGGTTCGACGTCGGCCACACCGAGCTGGTCACCTATCTGCAGGAGCTGGACCTGCGGCGCGGCGTGCTGACCCGGGTCATCCGTTTGCGCGACGAAGCGGGGCGCACCACCCGGGTGACCTCCCGGCGGTTCGTGTCCCAGGCCGCCCCGCATGTGGCCGTGCTCGACACCACGTTCGAGGCGGAGGACTGGACCGGCCCGGTGACCGTGCGCTCGGCCCTCGAGGGCCGGGTCTTCAACCGCAATGTTGCCGCCGACCGGCTTCTCACCAACGCTCACCTGATTCCCCACACCGGCACGCAAATCGACGCCGAGACCGTGCTGCTCGAGATGGAGACCACGCAGTCCGGCATCCACATCGCCCTGGCGGCCCGCACCCGGGTGCAGAGGGACGAGCAGCCGGTCGAGCCCCCGCGGCACCTGCTCACCGACGACGCCGGCTGGGTGGCGCACGAATTCACCCTGGATCTGGAGCCGGGGCATCCGGTCAGGGTGGAGAAGACGGTCGTCGTCAGCACCTCCCGCGACCGGGCCATCGCCTCGCCGGCGCGGGCGGTTGCCCTCTGGATGCGGCGCCTGCCGCACCCGGCGGACCTGTTGGAGGCGCACGAACGGGCCTGGCAGGTGCTCTGGGACGAGTTCGCGGTGGACATGCGCGCGAGCGATCACCAGTCGCTCGCACTCAACCTGAACACCTTCCACGTGCTGCAGACGGTGGCGGCCGTCGACGCCGACCTCGACGCGAGCATGCCGGCCCGAGGGCTGCATGGCGAGGGGTACCGCGGGCACGTCTTCTGGGACGAGCTGTTCGTCTACCCGATTCTCACCCTGCGCCGCCCCGACCTGAGCCGCGCCCTGCTCGGCTACCGGTACCGGCGCCTGGGCGAGGCCCGCGCGGCCGCACGGGGCATCGGTCGCGAGGGCGCGATGTTCCCCTGGCAGAGCGGCATCGACGGGCGTGAGGAGACCCCGACGAACCTCTTCAACCCGCTGAACCAGCAGTGGATGCCCGACAATTCGCAAAACCAGCGGCATGTGGGCCTCGCCGTGGCCTACAGCGTCTGGGAGTATTACCAGTCCACCGGCAACACCGAATTCCTGATTCAGCAGGGTGCCGAGATGCTGCTCGAAGTGGCTCGTTTCTTCGCCAGCCTGGCCCGCTACGACGAGGTGGACGACCGCTACGACATTGACGGGGTGATGGGGCCGGACGAGTTCCACGACGGGTACCCCGGGGCGTCGGGCCACGGCCTCCGCAACAACGCGTACACGAACGTGATGACCGCGTGGGTGCTGCGCCGCGCGATCGACACCGTGGCTCTGTTGCAGAACCGGTACTGTCGGCCCCTCTGGAACCGGCTGCGACTGCGGCCGGACGAGGTCGACCAGTGGGTCCGGATCAGCCTGCGGCTGCGGGTGCCGTTCCACGCCGACGGCGTGATCAGCCAGTTCGAGGGCTACGAGGGCCTGCCCGAGTTCGACTGGGACGCCTACCGGGCCCGGTATCCCTCGATCGCCCGCCTCGACCTGATCCTCAACGCCGAGGGCGACAGCACGAACAACTACCGGCTCTCCAAGCAGGCCGATGTGCTCATGCTGCTCTACCTGCTCTCCGCCGAGGAGCTGCGCGAACTGCTCGAGACCATGGGCTACGAAATGCCGCCGGAGGCGATTGTGCGAACGGTCGAGTTCTACTCGGCACGCTCCACGCACGGCTCCACGCTCAGCAACGTGGTGCACTCCTGGCTGGACGCCCGGCGCGACCGGGAACGGTCGTGGGACTACCTGACCCGGGCCCTCGACAGCGACCTTGGCGACATCCTCGGCGGCTCCACCCACGAGGGCATCCACCTCGGCGCGATGGCCGGATCGGTCGACATGGTCGTGCGCTGCTACACCGGGCTGGAGATCCGGGAGAACATGCTCTGGCTGCATCCCGTACTGCCGAAGGAGCTCGCGGAGGTCACCTTCGCCATCAACTACCGGGAACAGCCGATCCGGCTGAAACTGACGCCCGGCAACGTGCGCCTACAGCTGCAGGCAGGCGGCGCCGCTCCGATCCGGGTGCGGGTCGAGGGCCGGGAGGCCGTGCTTGCACCCGGCGAGACCCGCGATTTCCCGCTCGGTTAGCGTCGGTCGTCCCGGACTCCTGAAACCACTATCCCTGTGGGCCAACGCCGCTCGGGGCAGCCTCGGGGTTGGCGAAGGCGGCCAGCAATTCCCCAATGCGGTGACCACGATCCAGAGGGTGGCGAAGCGGCATCCCCGTGTTAAGGCGATAGATGTTGCGCCGTCCCTCCCGTTCGCGCTCGAGATAACCGGCGTCTTCGAGTTCGGTGACGATGCGTTGAGCCGCCCGCTCCGTGATGCCCACCTGGGCCGCGACGTCGCGCAATCGCACATTCGGGTTCTCCGCCACGCACAACAGCACGTGCGCGTGATTGGTTAATAACGTCCGCTGCGCCATTCTCCTATTCTCACCCAACTGACCATTGTTTCCTCACACGCGAATCCCGACACTCAACACGTGCTATGTTTTTCGTGTTTTATGAATCGTGAGAAAAGGAGCATTTTTGAACGAGAATGTTACGGTGGCAATGGTCCTGGCGGGACCGTGGGTTGCCGTGCTCGCCTCAGCGATCGCCGGGCGTCTCGGCCGGAGCGGTGAACTGGTTGCTCGCATTGCCGCAGCGGTCGTCAGTCTGGGGTTCGTCTTTACGGCAGCCGTCGCCGTTGCCGTGTCGACCCTGTGGACGGGTTCCATCCAGGTGGGCTTCGGGGAGACAAGCGTGCAACTCGATACCCTGGCACTGATCATGTCGATGCTTGTTCTGGGGCTGTCCTCCCTCATTCAGGGGTTCGCCGTGCGCTACCTGCGCGGGGATCCTCGTCAAATCTGGTTCGTGGTGACCGCGAACCTGCTCACCGGGTTCACCGTGCTGATGGTGTGTGCAGGGTCCGTGGCCCTGTTCGCGTGCGCCTGGGTCGGCGCCGGCGCCGCACTTGTGTTGCTTCTGGCCACCTACTGGCCGCTGGCACAGGCGCGGGAGGGTGTGTGGCGCACCGTGGTTCGCTTTGGTGCCGCCGACACCGCGTTCCTCCTCGCGGTGGCAGTGCTGCTCGTTGGTGCCGGCGGGGACCTGTCCTTCGATCAGCTCGGTGCCGGTGCGTCCGGCCTGAGCGCGCCGGCCCAGCTCACCCTCGCGGTGCTGTTGGTCCTCGCCGCCCTGGCCCGATCCAGCCAGATCCCATTCCAGGGCTGGTTGCCGTTCACTCTCGGCGCCCCGACACCGGTCTCTGCTCTGTTGCATGCCGGGGTGGTCAACGCGGGCGCCATCCTGCTTCTGCGGTTCGCGCCGGCGATCGCCCCTCACCGGTCCGTGATGATCGTCGTCTGCGTGGTGGGCGCGGCCACCCTGGTGTTCGCGTCGGCGGTGCGCCTGGCACGCCCGGACGTGAAGGGCCGACTGGTATTCTCCACGATGGCGCAGATGGGGTTCATGATCATGGCCTGCGGGTTGGGCCTGTTCGCGGCTGCGATCTTCCACCTGGTTGCCCACTCCCTGTACAAATCGACACTCTTCCTCGGCGCGGGAACCGGAGTGCGTCAGCATGCCACCGACCGCGACCTTCCTACCCGCACAGCCCCGTCGCGCCTGGTGGCGGGCCTCGCGGTGGCCATCTCCGTGACCGTAACGGTTGCCGTACTCGTGGCAGCCAAACTGGTGCTCTCCCCCGCCGTGTCGCCCTCCAGCATCGGCCTGTTGGCGTTCGTCGCCCTGACCGCCGGCGTCACCCTGGCCGTGGCACTGGCAACCCACTTCTCGATCCGCACGACGGTGGTCGGCACCACGGTGACGGCGGCCGTCGGAATCGGCTACGTAGCCTTCCTGCACCTGTTCACGGGAGCACTGGAACCCGGGGTGCCGGTCCAGGGGGCCCCTGGCTGGCTGCTCGTTCTGCCCGCGGTCGGCCTGATCGCCGTCGAGCTGCTGGCTCGAAGCAGCACCGGTGCGGTCTGGCTGCGCGATCGTGTCTACACGTCCGCACTTGCCGCATCCCTGCCCCGTAACCCCATCAGAACTGGAGCACCCCTGTGAGTCTGATCCTACGCGCGCAGGTCGCTGCCGCCGCCCACGACATCGTTCCGGCCTGGCCGTTGGACTCCTTCATCGCCGTGAACCCGCTGGCCGGCCGCGAATCTTACCCATTCGAGACCGAAACAACCGCGGAAGCGGCAACCACCCGCCCCGGGAGCGCCTACCTGGCTGACTATCAGCGCGGTCGAATCACCCGTGATGACATCGACGCAGCACTCCTCGAACGCATCCCCCAGCTGGCCGACCGACGCTTGCGGATCGGCACCGCAGCCGTGTCCGCGGTCCGGGTTGCCGAACTCGATATGCGCCTGGTCGCAGCCGCACCTGCCCCCGAACCGGTTGCGGTGGCGGAGCTGACGTGGCTCGATGAATACCTGGCCGTCTGGGTTGCCGGCTATCTGTGCCCGGACCCGGCGTGGCCCATGCCACACCATGCCGACGGGTTCTACCGGGCCTGGCGAACCCTGGCCTGCCTCGATCCGTCCCTCCCCCGCACGGTTCGGCGCACCCTCACCACACTTTCGCCCGAACCGGACGCGGCGCTGGCGCACGCCCTGCAATGCCTCGGCATCGCGGCGGCCGACGTCCCACGTGCCCTTCGGACCGCACTCGGGCACCTGCCCGGGTGGGTCGGGCACATCAAATGGCGGGCCGAGAAGGTCGGCGACATCGACCTGACCTCGTACCTGGCCGTCCGATTCACGGTCCAGGTTGCGCTCGGAATTACCCCAGCGGCCGACCAGACAACACAGACGGCACAGCCCGACCACACCACGCTGACCTCGGCACCGTTCTGGTTGCGGGCCGAACGGGTTGCGCAGGCGCTCACCGCCGCACGGCCGAGCCGCGAGGACGTCGCCGCGGTCGCTCGGGTCCTGTCCACGCATCCGATAACCGACCAGCGGTACACCTGGCAGAAAGCCTACGAACTGAACTACCGCACCGCCCTGATCGGGGCACTCCGCTCCACCGTCGAGACCCGGGACGGCCGCAACGTGCAGTTGGTGATGTGCATCGACCCCCGGTCCGAGGGGTTGCGCCGCCACCTCGAAGAAAGCTCCTCAGTCGAGACGTTCGGTTTCGCTGGCTTCTTCGGCGTCCCCATCCGGTTCGCCCGCTACCAGGCGCGCGGAGCAATCGACTCGCTCCCGGCACTGCTGAGCGCGCGCCACCACATCACCGAGATCCCCGTCGACCACGAACAAGCACACAGAGTCGTTGCCGCTGGAAAATTCCGAGACGCCCTGCGGCATGCCGTGCATACGGCGGACTCGACAGCGGCGACACCGTTCGCGTTCGCGGAGACGGCGGGATGGTTCTACGGCGGCATCAGCATCCTGCGCACCCTCACCCCGCGCATCCACGCACGGATCGTGCGCGCCCTCTCCCTCTCGCCCCGGGACCTGCGCAGTGACGTGACGATCGCGGACGCGTTCACGCTGGACGAACGTGCCACGTTGGCCGAAACGGCCTTGCGGATGATGGGCCTGGCCCAGTTCGCCCCGCTGGTCGTTTTGGCAGGTCACGGCTCCGAATCGGAGAACAACCTCTACCAGTCCGCACTGGACTGCGGCGCGTGCGGCGGAAATCCGGGGCACGCCAACGCCCGCGCCGCCGCCGCCATCTTCAACGACCCCGAGGTGCGACTGCTGCTCGCCGACCGCGGGCTGCCGATTCCCTTCGACACGTTCTTCGTGGCCGCCGAACACAACACCGTCAGCGACATGGTCACCGTGCTCGACCGCCACCTGATCCCCGACAGCCACACGAGTTCGGCAGACCGCTTCGAGCAGCTTCAGCGCACCGCGGCGGACAAATTGGTGACCGAACGCGCCCGGCACCTACCGGGAGCATCCCCCCGGCATTCCCCCGCACGACTGCGCGGACGTGCCCACGACTGGGCTGAGGTGTATCCAGAGCTCGGGTTGGCGGGAAACGCCACCATGATCATCGGACCCCGCGACATGACCAGGAACGTTGATTTGGGCCGGCGGGTGTTCCTGCACTCCTACCGCACCGAACTGGATCCCACCGGGGCCGCCCTGGAGACGATCATGACCGCCCCCCTCGTCGTGGCGCAGTGGATCAACCACCAGTACTACTTCACAGCCCTGAACCCCGACACTCTCGGCGCCGGAACGAAAACCATCCACAACGCCATCGGCACACTCGGCGTGATCTCGGGCCACAGCGGCGACCTCCGCCGCGGCCTGCCGTGGCAATCCGTGGGTTTGGGCACGGAGCTGTTCCATGAGCCGATGCGCCTCACTGTCGTTGTCGAAGCACCGCTGGCCCGCATCGGAGAGATCATCTCGCGCAACCAAGTCCTGCGAGATCTTTTCGACAATGACTGGATCACCCTCACCGCACGAGATCACCCCACTGCCCTCTGGCACCGCTATACCGCCTACGGCTTCACAGCGACCGCAACCGCTACTCCCGCCGCCACTGCCACCCCGATGGAAGGACCACACACATGAACAATCTCACCAAGATGACCCGACTGGAGATCGTCGTGCCTGCCCGCGACGCCCCCGCCATCCGCGAGCTGGTTTCCTCCGCCGGCGCCACCGGGTACACCTCCGTCTCCGGTGTCTCCGGCATCGGACACCACGGACAACACTCTGGATCCCTGCTCTTCAACGAGTACGACACCCTCACCATGCTCATCACCGTGTTGCCCCCCGACAAGGCCGACGAACTCATCAACGCCGTGCGCGAGCTGCTTAACACCTCCAGCGGCGTCATGTTCGTCGCCGAGACCTACGTCTCAAGGCCCGACTACTTTCAATGACTTCCTCCCACTCCTACTATGCTGGGCGCCTGATCACCTTCGCCACCATGCACGGCAAGGAGCACCTCGCTCAACAGGCATTCCACGACGTTCTCGGCGCGACAGTCAGCGCTTCGGGGGGCCTGAACACTGACCAGTTCGGGACCTTCGCCGGCGATATCCCACGCACCCTCAGCCCCCGCTCGGCAGCCCGCGCCAAAGCGCGGCTGGGTATGCAAATCGCCGGCACCACTCTTGGACTTGCCTCCGAAGGCAGCTTCAGCTCCGGATTCGGTCCTCTCGTTGAAAACATGGAGATTCTCCTGTTCATCGACAAAACCCTGGGGTTGGAACTCGTCGAGGGCGCCGTGAATATCTCCGCGCTGCCCGGAGGCAGACGCGTCGACAACGCCGACAGCGCTCTAGCGTTCGCGTCAGCCGCGGGATTCCCCGAACAGGGAGTGATCGTGCAGAGCACAAACGATAATCACCTGACTGTCTACAAGAACTTCACGCAACTCAGCGACCTCGAGGAAACCGTCGACATGCTTCTGACGGACCAGTCCTCCGTCACGATTCTGCCGGACTACCGAGCGCACAAATCGCCAGCGCGGGCAGAGACCATTCGCAGGCTGAGTTATCAGATGGCTCGTCGCCTCGCTACACCCTGCTCCCTGTGTCAAGCACCTGGGTTCGGTCAGGTAGACATCGAACGCGGCGTTCCCTGTTCCGACTGTAGATCAGCGACCGCATTGATCGCCGCGGACCTCCACGGCTGCGGACGCTGTACCCACAGGACCCGGATACCGCGTGGCCAGGCCACCGCCGACCCGCAATGGTGCGACTATTGCAACCCGTAGTGAGGTCAGGCGTTATTCGTGCTCCCCGTCGGCCTCATGCATGGTGGTCCGCGGCGCGCCTCAGACCTCGGACTGCAGGGCCGCCCGGGCGAACGCGGCACCACCGGGCGTGACGATCCAGCGCGTGTAACTGCTCGTGCCGGCATCGAACACACCGAGTCGGCGCAGCAAGCGCCACTTCGGCAGCACCAGGTTGAACGCCGCGTCACTGGAGAGCGGGGCACCATCGGCCCGCACCCAACCGATGGTCTCCAAACTGAGGGCCAGCAGCTGTTTGAACAGTTCGGCCTCGTCAAAACCCCGCCGCGCGATGAGTAGGAGCAGCAGCCTGGTGGCGTCGGACTCGGCCGGGTCGCGGCTCTGGTGCGCGGTTCTGGCCAGATGCCACCACAGATCGCGCGGCGCCTCGACGAGCGCCCGGCCGCGACTGGTCTGCAGCAGCATCCCCTTGCTCACTCGGAGCAGGCCCACGCTGCGCAGGTGTGCGCGCAACTCCAGCAGAGGCAGGAAGTGGCTCTCCCGGCTCGCCGTGACGGGCCAGCCCCAGTCGAGCTGGGTCGAGGCTTCCACGACCACCGCGGGCGGGAGGTAGCCGGCCTGGGTCAGACGGATGCCGTGCTCACCGACACGGCGCAGCATCCACTGCACGGGCGCCACCATGCGCTCCATCGCCCGTACCGGCAGCAGAATGGAGTCGGTCACCCGTGCCTCCGCGAGCACCAGGCGGAACCCGGCGACGGAGTCGGGGTGCATGCGTGTTTCGAGTTCCTGGACGACCTTCACTGTGCGAGCATAGCGAGGAGTGGCCGCGGAGCCTGATGCGACCGATCGTGTCGGGTATCCGCTCTGCCGTAGCCTTGGATCATGGCCAGAGACATTGCAACCACCACCACAGTCGACCTCGCCGCGATGCTCGCTTTCGTGCGCCCGAGGCACCGGATGCTGCTGGCCACCACCCGCACCGACGGCCGCCCGCAGATCTCGCCCGTGACCGGCGGGGTCGACCCCTCCGGCCGAATCGTGATCTCCTCCTATCCCGCCCGGGCGAAAACCCGCAACGCGGAGCGAAATGTGCTTGCCTCCGTACTGGTGCTCTCGGACGACTGGGACGGAGGCTGGATCCAGGTCGACGGCGACGCCGAGGTGCTGCACATGCCTGAGGCCGGCGACGGGCTGGTCGAGTACTTCCGCTGCATCTCCGGCGAGCACTCCGACTGGGCCGAGTACCGGGCGGCGATGGCGCTTCAGGACAAGTCCCTGATCCGCATCACCCCCAGCCGGTGGAGCCCGATCGGCACGGGCGGCTTCCCGGCCGACGTCGCCGCCCGGCTCGACGCACTGTAGCCGCGCTCGCAGGATCGGCGTCGTGGCGCCCGGCGCACTGTCACCAGCATCTGCGAAGCTGGACGGATGACCGACACCCGCGCCGCCGCTCTCGAGATTCTGCGCAACCTGGTCGGCCGTGACGACGCCGACTTCCACGAGGGACAGTTCGAGGCGATCGAGACCCTCGTCGACCAGCGCCGACGGGCCCTGGTCGTGCAGCGCACCGGGTGGGGCAAATCGGCCGTCTACTTCGTCGCCACGCTGCTGCTGCGCCGCCAGGGAGCCGGCCCCACCATCCTGGTGTCGCCGCTGCTCGCCCTGATGCGCGACCAGGTGGCCGCGGCAGCCCGGGCCGGGGTGCGCGCCGTATCGATCAACTCCTCCAACCCGCACGAGTGGGCAGAGGTGCAGCAGCAGCTGATCGACGACGAGGTCGATGTGCTGCTGGTGTCGCCGGAGCGGCTTAACAACCCGAAGTTCCGCGACGAGCAGCTCCCCGCGCTCCTCGCCCGGGTGGGCCTGCTCGTCGTCGACGAGGCCCACTGCATCTCCGACTGGGGCCACGATTTCCGGCCCGACTATCGGCGCCTGCGCGACCTGATCGCCCAGATGCCCGCCGGGGTGCCGGTGCTGGCGACCACGGCCACGGCGAACAGCCGCGTGGTGACGGATGTCGCGGCACAGCTGGTTTCGACCGGCCCGACCACCGTGGCAGGCGCTGAGGTGGTCACCATCCGCGGCCCGCTCGCCCGGGCATCCCTGCGCCTCGGCGTACTGCGCCTGCCCGACTCGCGCACCCGGCTGGCCTGGCTGCTCAGCCACATCGACGAGTTGCCCGGTAGCGGCATCATCTACACCCTCACCGTCTCGGCGGCGGAAGACACCGCACGTCTGCTGCGGGAGGCCGGGCACCCGGTGCGTGCCTACACCGGGCAGACCGACACCGCGGAACGGGAGGAGTCCGAGGGCATGCTCAAGCGCAACACGGTCAAGGCCCTCGTCGCCACCAGCGCCCTGGGCATGGGGTTCGACAAGCCCGACCTCGGCTTCGTGTTGCACCTGGGTGCCCCGTCCTCCCCCGTGGCCTACTACCAGCAGGTCGGCCGCGCCGGCCGCGCCACCGAGAACGCCGACGTGCTGCTGCTGCCCGGAGTCGAGGACGAAGACATCTGGCAGTACTTCGCCACCTCCTCGATGCCCAGCCAGCACAAGGCGGAAGCCGTGATCGGGGCGCTCACGGAGCATGGATTGGCCCCGCTGTCCACACCGGCGCTCGAGGCCCGTGTCGACCTCAAGCGCAGCCCGCTCGAGCTGCTGCTGAAAGTGCTCGACGTCGACGGCGCCGTGCGCCGCGTCACCGGCGGCTGGGTGTCCACCGGCCGTCCCTGGTTCTACGACCGGGAACGCTACGAACGCATCGCCGCCGCCCGGGTGAGCGAGCAGCAGGCGATGCTGGACTATGAGCGCACCACCGGCTGCCGGATGGAATTCCTGCAGCGCGCGCTCGACGACGACACCGCGGTGGCCTGCGGCCGCTGCGACAACTGCACCACGGCCTGGTTCCCCGGCGACGTGCAGCCCGAGATGGCCTCGGCCGCCGCCCGATCCCTCGACCGGGTCGGCGTGGCTCTCGAGCCGCGCGCGCAGTGGCCCACCGGGGTGGCGAGCCTGGGCGTGAACGTGCGCGGCAACATCCCGACCGGCGAACGGATGCTGCCCGGCCGCGCCCTCGCCCGCCTCACCGATCTGGGCTGGGGCGGCCCGCTACGCGACCTGTTCGCCAACCAGTCCTCCGACGCGACGTCCACGGATGCCCCGGCGAGCCCGGCCCTGATCCAGGCCTGCATCCGCGTGCTGGCGGAGTGGGGCTGGGACGAACGGCCGGCTGCGGTGGTGAGCGTGCCCTCGCGGCGGCATCCGTTGCTGGTCGGATCGGTGGCTCAGGCGTTCGCCGAGGCCGGCCGCCTGCCCTGGCTCGGCTCGCTCGACCTCGTGAACGGCGGCCCCACCGGCACGGCGGGCGGCAACAGCGCCTACCGGCTCTCCAACATCTGGGACCGTTTCGCGGTGGGACCGAAGCTGGCCGCGGCCCTCGACACGGTGCAGGGCCGACCGATCCTGCTCGTCGACGACCTCGCCGACAGCCGCTGGACGCTCACGGTCGCGGGCCGCCTACTGCGTCGCCAGGGGGTGGCGGCCGTGCTGCCGTTCGCGTTGGCGTTGAAGTCCTGAGCTGCCGGAGAACTGAAGCTTTCGCCCTGACGTCAACGCAGCGCGCGCAGCTTGACCGTGCGCTGCAAGCCGACCTCGTCGGCCTGGACTCCCCCGACCGCTCCGCAGTGGGCTGACTGCATGGACAGGCGCACCAGGTCAACGCCGCGCAACCCGGGCCAACCCTGCACCAGGTGGCGCCAGGTTGTTGGCACAGCTCCCAGCCCCCAGCGGGCGGCGGTCAGCGCGCCAGCGAGACCTGCTACGGCGTCGGTGTCGCCGCCGCCGCGCGCAGCGACTTCGATGGCGCGACGCACCTGACCGGCATCCGTTCCCCGGGCGTACGTGATCGCCGACCAGGCGGCCTGCAGGGTCTGCACGACCCAGCCGTTACCCGGGAAATCCGCGGACCGTTCACGCTCGGCATCGTCAAACCGGGCCGACCAGTCCGCGCGGCGCTCGCTCGGCAGGGCGGACAGGCCCACCCGAATGTCGAGTTCGCCCTCGAGCACGGCGTGCCGCAAAGCGAGCCCGAACAGCACGCAGGCATCGCCTGCCTCGGTTTCACGGTGCGTCAGCTCGCTGACCAGGCGCGCGGCCTCGGCCAGGGCGACCGGATCGCCGAGGAACGCCAGCGCCACCGGCGCGGTTCTCAGGAGCGATCCGTTGCCGGCGCTGCGCCCGCTGCGCCCGCTGCGCCCGCTGCGGTCATGCTGCTCCCTCGCCCCGCGACGAACGGACTCGGCGTTCGGCTCGCTGCCCGAGAGCACCGCCCCCAGCTGCACACCCGCGTACGGTGCCGATTTCGCCCCGGCCGCCCAATGGGCCACGACGATGTCGAGGACCGAGTCGTCTCTGAGATCCCCGCCCTCCGCCGCGGCCATCGCGAGCGGCACCGCCATGGCCGTGTAGTCGGTCCACTCGCCGGGTGCCCAGTGGAAGCCGCCGCCGCCGCGCATGCTGACCGGGGTGGTTTTCGGTAGCGGCCCGGCGAACTCGTAGCCGGCCCCGAGCGCGTCCCCGCAGGCCATGCCCAGCAGCACCGCTGCTGATCGGTCGTGTTGGTCGGCAGTCAGCTTCATTGCAGGCTCCTTCGGGTCGGGCCGATTCGGGTCGGGTAAGGACCGGAGTACCTGCACATCCGAGAATGAACGCCGGATGTGCGGGGCGAACGTAGCCTATTCCGGCCGAAAATCCCCGGCAAGGCCATTGACCGGGGCCTAACCGGTGTGTGACGCGGCGCGTCACGGGAATACTTACCGGGGCGCACTCCTTGTTAGTCTTCGGACGTCGCTTTTCGGCGATGAATGCGCACCTGCAACCTCGGTTAGGTCAGAAAAAATGAAGCTCAAGATCCTGTCGGCGGTACTACTCACAGCGCTCACCGTGTCGCTGGCCGGCTGCTCCGCGAGCACCGACACCGACGATGCAGCCACCACCGGCGCCGACACCTCGCTGTCCTCCGTCACAGACGCGGGCGTGCTCACCATCGGCACCGAGGGCACGTACCGCCCGTTCACCTTCCACGAGGGTGGCTCCGGCGCACTGACCGGTTACGACGTCGAGATCATCGAGGCCGTCGCAGCCGAGCTCGGAGTCAAGGCCAAGTTCGAGGAAACCCAGTGGGACGGCATCTTCGCCGGCCTCGAGGCCGGCCGCTTCGACGTCATCGCCAACCAGGTCACGGCCACCCCGGAACGCGTTGCCAAGTACAACTTTTCGACCCCCTACACGTTCTCGACCGGCGTGATCGTGGTCAAGAGCGACAACACCTCGATCACCTCCTTCGAGACCCTGGCCGGCAAGACCACGGCCCAGTCGCTCACCAGCAACTGGAACACCCTCGCCACCGAGAGCGGCGCACGTGTGCAGGCCGTCGAGGGCTGGGCCCAGTCGGTCGCCCTGGTCGAACAGGGCCGCGTCGACGCGACCGTGAACGACAATCTCACCTTCCTCGACTACCAGAAGCAGACCGGCGCCACCGGGCTCAAGGTCGCCGCGAACACCGACGAGGAGTCCGCGACCTCGTTCGCCTTCGTCAAGGGCAGCACGGAGCTGACGGATGCCGTCGACGCGGCCCTCGAAAAGCTCGCGGCCGCCGGCACCCTGACGTCGATCTCGGAGAAGTACTTCGGGTCCGACGTTTCCCAGTAACCCCGTCCAGCCATGAACCAATCCGCCTGGGACCTGTTCTGGACCTCGCTCGGTCCCATCGTGCAGGGGGCGATCCTCGGCACCATCCCGCTGGCGCTCGCCTCGTTCACGATCGGTCTGGCGCTCGCGCTCGGGCTGGCGTTGATGCGCCTCTCCCGGCGCCGGTGGGTGTCCGGCATCGCCCGGGTCTACATCTCGATCGTGCGCGGTACCCCACTGTTGGTCCAGTTGTTC
Organism: Cryobacterium sp. TMT2-15-1; assembly: GCF_004402345.1. NCBI lineage: Bacteria > Bacillati > Actinomycetota > Actinomycetes > Micrococcales > Microbacteriaceae > Cryobacterium > Cryobacterium sp. TMT2-15-1. The sequence goes on from NZ_SOGD01000048.1 coordinate 159,044, forward strand.
GTGATCTTCTACGGCCTGCCGTCGCTGGGCATCCTGATCGATCCGTGGCCGAGCGCCGTGGTGGCGTTCTCACTCAACGTCGGCGGCTACGCCGCCGAAGTGATTCGGGCGGCCATCCTCTCGGTGCCCAAGGGGCAATGGGAGGCGGCCTACATGATCGGCATGTCGCACCGTCGCGCGCTGACCCGGATCATCCTGCCGCAGGCCGCCCGTGTCTCGGTCCCGCCCCTGTCGAACACCTTCATCAGCCTGGTCAAGGACACCTCCCTTGCCTCGCTGATCCTGGTCACGGAGCTGTTCCGCGAAGCACAGCAGGTGGCCGCCTTCAGCCAGGAATTCATGCTGCTCTACCTCGAGGCCGCCCTGGTCTACTGGGTGATCTGCCTGGGCCTGTCCTCGGTGCAGAGCGTTCTCGAGAAGCGATTGGACCGCTATGTCCCCCACTGATCCGATTGATCCGACCGAACCGACGGCCCCGAATGCCGCGGCGACCTCCGACGCCCTGCTCCGCGTGCGCGGGCTCCAGAAGAGTTTCGGCGCCAACCAGGTGTTGCAATCCATCGACCTGACGGTGAATCGCGGCCACGTGCTCGCCCTGATCGGACCCTCCGGTTCCGGCAAGACCACCATCCTGCGCTGCCTGAACGGCCTGGAACTGGCCGACGGCGGAACGATCGACGTGGACGACGAACTGTCGGTCGACTTCGCGGCCATACCGGGGAAGAATCAGCGTGCGGCTCTGCGCGACCGGTCGGCCATGGTCTTCCAGCACTACAACCTGTTCCCGCACAAGACCGTACTGGAGAACGTGCTGGAGGGGCCCGTGGTGGTGCAGCGCCGCCCGAAGGCGGAGGTCGAAGCGGAGGCGCTCGCGTTGCTCGACCGCGTGGGCCTCAGCACCAAGAAGGACAGCTACCCGTTCGAGCTCTCCGGCGGCCAGCAGCAGCGTGTGGGCATCGTGCGCGCGCTTGCCCTGCGCCCGCAGCTGCTGCTCTTCGACGAGCCCACGTCGTCCCTCGACCCGGAACTCGTGGGCGATGTTCTGCGCCTGATCAAGGAACTGGCGGTGGAGGGCTGGAGCATGGTGATCGTGACCCACGAACTCGAATTCGCGCGCGAGGTAGCCACCGAGGTGGCCTTCGTCGACGGTGGCCGGATCGTCGAGCACGGCGACCCGAATCAAATGCTGCGTCACCCGAAAGAGGAACGCACCCGGCAGTTCCTGCACCGGCTGCTGTTCCCCTTCTAGGTGCACCTCTAGGCATGGGGCCGACCTCGCCGGGCAGCGGCTCAGCCCCTCACCTGCCCGTCAACTCTTGCGCCCGGAGTCGGGCTGATCCGCTGGTTCAGTCTCGGAATGATCCGCTGCCCGGAGTGAGCCGGCATGAGCTCGCACCGTGGGATCCTGGCGTGTCTTGATCAGGCTGGCAACCGTGGTCACGGTCAAGACCACACCGATGACGATCAGGCTGAGATTCGTGCTGATCTCCGGCACTCGGCCATCAAGGCCGTGCGCCCAATGCAGAACGAGTTTCACACCGATGAAGGCCAGGATGAGGGACAGGCCGGTCGACAGGTAGACCAGCCGGTCGAGGAGCCCCTTGACGAGGAAGAAGAGCGCCCGGAGCCCGAGCAGTGCGAAGGCGTTGGCGGTGAAGACGATGTACGCCTCATCGGTGATTCCGAAGATCGCCGGGATCGAATCGAGTGCGAACAGAAGATCGGTGCTGCCGATCGCTATCAGAACGATAAACAGCGGTGTCACCGCGCGGCGGCCGGCGCTCCGCGTGAACATTCGACCGTCGACATAGTCGTCGGTAACGGTCAGGCCCCGACGGGCCACCCTGACCAGTACGTTGTCTTGCACGTCAGGGTCGACGTTACGGTGCCGGAAGAGCTGTACGGCTGTGAAGATCAGCACCAGACCGAAGATCAGGAACATGAAGGAGAACAGCGAAAGCAGGGCGGAACCCAGTGCAATGAAGATCGCCCGCAGAATGAGTGCCAGCAGGATCCCGAAGATGAGAACTTTCTGCTGGTATTTCTCCGGGACCGCGAAGGTCGACATGATGATCACGAAAACGAAGAGGTTATCGATGGACAGGCTCTTCTCAACGATGTACCCGGCGAAGTATTCCGCGCCGAACCCCCAGCCCACCTGCGCCGCGAAAACGAGGCCGAACAGGATCGCGACCGCGATGTACAGCACCGACGAGAGTGCGGCCTCCCGAAACTTAACGACGTGCGGCCGGGCGATGGCCAACCCCAGGTCCAACGCGAGCAGACCCAGAATGACGGCGATGGTGAGCGTCCAGCGGAGCGCAGTTACTTCCAGCAACTGTGACCTTCCTGTCGTGTCCTCAGCGAGAATTTCAGCGTAAGCCTACTCATAAGAGGAACCAAATAAGCATGAACGTCAACAGTATCCTGCCTCTGCTGCTGACCCCCTTCCGGGCAAGCGGCCTGCCCTGCTGAATCCCCAGCTCGTCAGCACTATTCTTTTCCAGTGACTTCAACAGCGATTTCTCCGGTGGCCTCCGACTCAGCATCGCCCTCCACCTTCCGGCGTCTTTCCGGTCTGCTGCGGATCGGCATAGGACTGCTGCTCTTCGCGAGCATCATTACGCAGATCACCGACCAGCTCTGGAACGACGCCTTCGTGGCGACCGAGTACTTCGGCTACTTCACCATCCAGTCGAGCCTGATGAACGTGGTCGTGTTGCTCGTGGGAGGTTCCCTCGCCCTGCGCCGAGGCACGGATTCCCAGCTCCTCACCGGGGTGCGAATGTCGGTACTCACCTACGCGGTCGTCACCGGGGTCGTCTACAACGCGCTGCTGCGCAACGTCGTCTCCGATGGCTTCATCGGTGTCGGCTGGCCCAACGAGGTGTTGCACGTCTGGGCGCCGATCTTCATCGCGCTGGACTGGATCCTCTCGCCGGGGCGCCCGGCCCTGGCCTGGAAGCGCCTCGGTGTGGCCCTGATCTACCCGCTGGCTTGGGTGGCATACGCCGTGGTGCGGGGCACCCTGACCGGCTTCTACACCTATCCCTTCCTCGAACCTGCCCAGCCGGGCGGCTACGTGACCGTGATCTTCTACGTGCTCGGCATCGCGACCTTCATCACCGGTCTCGCCGCGGCCGCAATCGCCGCGAGCCGCCTCCGGCCACAGGTTCTGACGACCGAACCCGTGGCCTGATCCGCTCTCGCGGTCAGACCGATCGCGGCGGCGGCGCGAATGTGCTGAACGCGGCGATCATCTCGTCGACGCTGTGCGCCGCGGTCGACGGATGCCGGAACGGCCGGTTCCGCTCGATGCTGTAGTGATTGCGCCGCCCCACCCGTTCGCGCCGGATATAGCCGGCCTTGACCAGGTCCGCCATGATGCTCAGCGCCGCCCGGGACGACACCCCCACCGTGTCGGCGAGCTCCTGCACCCGCGCATCGGGGTTCCCCGCGATGGCCAGGAGCAGGTGCGCGTGGTGGGTGAGGAACGTCCACGGCTTGCCGGGGGCATCCGTCGGTCCAGGCGGCGGAACGGGCAGCGGTTCGGGCAGCATCTCGGTCATCGGAGGGTCTCGTTCACCTTCTTCTGCTCGGCCTTCTGTTCGGCCTTCTGCACGGCTTTCTGTGCCTTCTGCTCGGGCGTGCGGGCCGATCGGCGCCAGACCGGCTCCATCTGGGCGAGTTCCTCAGGGGTGGCCTCGCGGAACGAGCCGACGGGAGCGGCCTCGAACTCGCGCCGCCCCTGGCCCCGCGTGGCCCGGAGGCTGAGCATGACCGACACCGCGATGATCAGCGCGATCACAGAGAGGGAAAGGGTCGTCGGGATGTAGAAGACGTCGAACAGCAGCATCTTGACGCCCACCCAGATCAGCACCAGCGAGAGACCGATCTTCAGGTAGACGAATCGGTGCATGAGGTCGGCGAGCAGGAAGTACATCGCCCGGAGGCCGAGGATTGCAAAGGCGTTGGCGGTGAAGACGATGAACGGTTCACTGGTGACCGCGAAGATGGCCGGGATGGAGTCCACGGCGAACACGACATCCGTCACCTCGACGAGCACGAGAACCGCCAGCAGCGGTGTGGCGAGCAGAATGCCGTTCTTGCGCACGAGTAAGCGCTGGCCGTGGAACGTCTCGGTCATCGGGATGAAGCGGCGGAAGAGGCGCAGCACTTGGGATTTCTCGGGGTGCGCGTGTTCGTTGCGGGTGCGGATCATGCGGTAGCCGGTGAAGATCAGAAACGCGGCGAAGACGTAGAGGATCCAGGAGAAGTTCTCGATCAGCACGGCGCCCGCGGCGATGAAGATACCGCGCAGCACGAGCGCGCCAAGCACACCGAGGAACAGCACCCGGTGCTGGTACTGGCGCGGCACGGCGAAGGCGGCGAAGATAATCGCCCAGACGAAGACGTTGTCGACCGCGAGCGACTTCTCGATCAGGTAGCCGGCGTAGTACTGCTGCCCGAACTCGGCGCCGGCCGTGATCCAGATCACGACGCCGAAGGCGATGCCGATCACCACCCAGACCACGGACCAGATCGCGGCCTCGCGCACCCCGATCACATGGGCCTTGCGGTGAGCGAACAGGTCGACAGCCAGCATGACGGCGATCACACCGAACACCGCCAGCCAGGCGTAGAGGGGAACGTTCATGGATGATGCCTTCCAGTCAGTGCTGCGACTGGAGGTCTGGTCCAACCCGGATCGGGTTCCTGCGGCCGGGCTCCGATGACGGAACCGTAATGACGACCACACGCTGGGGATTACTCCCCTCCGAAAACAAGTGAAGCATACTTCACCCTTTGGGGCAAACCGCGGGGTTGACTGAGGCGGTTGAGCACTTCCGCCGCCGCGACTACCGTGCACTGGAACAATGGAGGATCCCATGAAGGGTTTTGTCGACAACATCGAGGACGCGGCCATCCGCAACTCGAATTTCCGCCAAGTGCTTTACACCGCCCGGGGGCTGCAGCTGGTCGTGATGGCGCTGGAGCCGGGCGAGGACATCGGTGAAGAGGTGCACCCGGATCGAGACCAGTACTTTCGGGTGGAGAAGGGCAAGGGCGAGATCTGGATCGACGGCACCAAGACGAAGATCAGGAAGAACTCGGCCATGGTCGTGCCGGCCGGCGCTCGGCACAATGTGCTGAACACGGGCGGCAAGGTGCTGCGGCTCGCCACGATCTACGCGCCGCCGGAGCATCAGGACGCCGTCGTGCACCTGACCAAGGCGGACGCCCAGGCGTCAGCGGAACACTTCGACGGCACCGTCACGGAGCCGAAGCAGAAGCAGAAATCACGCCAGGTGAAGCCAGCCGCCGCGCAGGCTACGGCAAAGCCGACGTCGAAGACGGCCGCCAAGCCCGCCGCGAAGAAACCACGCAAGCCGGCGAAGAAGCGCCCCTCGACGAGGGCGCGGTCCGCCGACACCAACTAGCCGAGTGCGGCCTAACGAATGCGAGGGAGATTTTAAGCGTTTCGGGCTGAAATGGATGTTCGGGGTCGGTTGTGAGCAAAATCTCCGTCGTATTGGTTCGAGACCGCCGGGCTGGTCCGCCTGGCTGGCGCCTAGCGGGTCCGGGCTCCGGCGTTCGCCGCCCGCACCCGCTGCGCCTGCAGGGTGCGTTCCCGCATCGCGAGGAAGAGCGGGAAGGTGAAGGCGAACGCTGTCAGACCCGAGAGCACCACGTAGAGCCAGCCCCGCTTCATCCCGATCCGCCTGGCCTCGACGATGATCAGGATGCTGCCGGCCACCGCCACAACCAGCAGGTCAACAGCCAGTGACGACACCGCCGGACCGCTGTTGACCCAGTCGCCGACGAAGTCGCGTAGCTGCACGATCGCCAGCAGGTTGAAGGTCCAGGTGCCCACGAGGCCGCCGAGGCTGAGCGCCAGGTAGACGGCGGCGAGCGGGGTCCAGTTTTTGGTCATACGTCATTATTGCCGCCCGGTAGGGTCGAAAGCCGACCCTGGGAGCACCATGCCACACGCATCTCGCACGCCTGCGTCAACCCGCAGCCGGCGTTCCAGACGACGGCCCGTCACCGCCCTGATGGTGGTCCTGCCGCTCCTGGCTCTGATCTGGGCGATCGTGGTCGGCGTGGTCGGCGTCACGCCGGGCGAGACATCCGTCCCCTTCCCGGTCGGATCCGCGGCCGCGGCCCCGGCCCCGGCGAATTCGGCTCCGCCTGGTGCGACGTGGACGACAACGGCTGCGACACCCGCAACGATATCCTGGCCCGCGACCTGACCGCGATCGTGACCGAGGCGTCCTGCCGGGTCTTGAGCGGCGAGCTGCTGGCGCCGTACACGGGCGAATCGGTGTCGTTCGAGCGCGGCGAGACCACCTCGATGCTCGTGCAGATCGACCACCTGGTCGCTTTGTCGAACTCCTGGCAAACCGGCGCCGCGCAACTGACCCGGGAGGAGCGGATCGCCCTGGCCAACGACCCGCTGAACCTGCGGGCCTCCGACGGTGTCTCCAACTCGCAGAAGGGCGACGGGGACGCCGCCACCTGGCTGCCCGCGGAAAGTCGTTCCGCTTTGAATATGTGGCCCGCCAGATCTCCGTGAAGGCCACCTACGGCCTGCGGGTGGCCCCGGCCGAGCAGGACGCCATGGCGCGCGTGCTCGCGACCTGCCCCGGCCAGCCTGACTACTCGGCCGCGCCCGGTCTGGGCTAGTTCCGCGCCGGCACAGCACGAACCGGCACAGCCCGGCTACACCGACACGAGGACCTCACCGATCTCGCTGAAGCCCTGGTCGGTGACGGTGATGACCAGCTTGGCCGGGATCTGCTCCTTCATGGAGTCGACGTGGCTGATCAGACCGATGGTGCGGCCGCCGGCGCGGAGGCCGTCCAGGGTGCTCATCGCCGTCTCCAGGGTGGCGCCGTCGAGGGACCCGAAGCCCTCGTCGACGAACAGGGTGTCAAGGGCGATGCCACCGGCCTGATTCGACACGATCTCCGCCAGCCCGAGGGCGAGGGCCAGTGACGCCAGGAACGTCTCGCCGCCGGAGAGCGACTGGGTGGGGCGAGCCCGCCCGGTGTGCGCGTCCCGGATCATCAGCCCGAGCCCGGACTGACCACCACGGAACTGCACCGAGTCGTCGTGTTCGAGGGTGTAGCGGCCGCCGGTCATGGTGCGTAGCCGGTTGTTGGCCGCCGCAATGATCTGCTCGAGCTGCGCGGCGAGAACGTAGGTCTCCAGGCGCATCCGTTTCGTGTTGGGTTCGTCACCGTGCACGGCCGCCGCCAACTCCCGAACCTGCGTCTGCGTGGACAGAAGCTCCGCGCCGGCGTCGAAGTGCACGCGGGCATCCGTGACCAGGCCGGTCATGACAGCCACCCGCTCCCCCAGAGAGCCGCGTTCGGCCAGCGCCGCATCCCGTTCCGCCGCCGCCCTCACCAGGGTTTCCCGGGCCGGACCGACATCGGTCAGGCCGGCGGGAAGACCCGTGAGCGCCGGTTCGGCCAGCAGCGAGCGCGCCGCCGCGCGCGAATCGTCGTGGCCGCGGATCAGCTCTTCCAGCTGCCGCACGTCGGCGTCGTCCCGGTGGGCGGCGGCCACGTCCTGCTCGTCGACGAAACCTTCGCGGTCCAGCTGGGCCTGAACGGATGCGCCGGCGGCGTTTCGCAGGCTCCGGCGCTCACGGCTGTGGTCGAGGGCCTCGTCGAGGGCCCGCGCGGAGACCAGCTCGGCCCGCAGCCGATCGACCCGGTAGCCCACCGAGGCGAAGTCGCCGCGCAGGGCGGACACTCGGTCGTCGATGGCCTGTCGGGCGCTGCGGCGCTCGGCGAGCTGCGCGGCCGCCTCATCGCGGGCGGAGCAGAGGTCTGCCAGGGCACGGCCGGCCTCGTCGAGTTCGGCCCGCAGCCGGCTCTTGTCGAGGCCGAGCGCTGCCGCCCGCACGCCCGCGTTCACGGCCGCGGCCAGGGCCACATCGGACGCGGCCATCTCGGCGACGATTTCGTCGATGGTGCGCTCCCCGGCCCGGGCCCGGGCCCGGGCCAGGTTGGTGGCCACGGTGCCTGCGGCGGAGTGCGTCTGATCGAGTCGGGTCTGCGCCTGCTTCAGGCGTGCCCGTGCCGCCACGATGTCGGCTTCGGTGACCGGTTCATCGTCGCCGGTGGCGGGAGCCGGATGCGCGGTCGAGCCGCATACCTCGCACGGCTCCCCCGCCACGAGGTGCGAGGCCAACTCGACGGCGTGGCCGGCCAGCCGCCGGTCCACGAGGGTCTGGTAGCGCACCGCCGCCGCCGCGTTCTCGCCGGCGGCGGCCGCGTCGGCCCGGTGCGCCACCTCCAGCTCCGCGTCGAGACGCCGCACCTGGCCGGCCGCGTCCAC